>DASVSM010000668.1:0-4493 GCA_036388115.1 Flavisolibacter sp. | reverse complement strand
TGGTAAATGACACCATACCGAAGAACAAAAAGGAGATCACTACAATTGATGTAAGAAAGAGTATTGATAAAAAGATAAACGAGATAACGTTGACTTATTCTGATGGCACTTCAGAAACGTTGTCAGAGAATGAAGCGACGGAAAGGGGATTGATTAATAATGATTATGGAAATCATGGTCGGGGTAGTCTCAAAGTTATTTCAAAGAGTAACACTCAGATTAAAGATAATCTCTCGAATGCACTCTACATTTTAGATGGAAAGGAAGTGACCAATAATGATATTGGGAAGCTGGATCCCAATTTTATTGAAAGTATAAATGTATTGAAAGGTGCCTCCGCCATCGCAGCCTACGGGGAGAAAGGTAAAGATGGTGTGGTGGAAATAAAAACAAAAAAGATGGGATCGGGTGATCGAAGGAGTTTACCACAGGATGCAGATACTAATAGAGTGAACGCAAACCGCGAGGTCACGGTAATTGGATTTAAAACACACAGTTCAAAGGTAACAGTCAACGAGCCGGTTTTTACAAAAGCAGAGTTTGCGCCAACTATCGATCAGGATGAGTGGCGCAGGTTTCTTGAAAAATACACACAGCCAATTATACAGGAAGCCGGCAAAACTGTTCCTGCCGGAAAATACACGGTCAATGTTGAATTCATTATTGAAAAAGACGGGTCAGTTTCCAATATCCGTATTCTAAATGATCCGGGTTATGGCATTGGTCCAAAGATTCTGGAGATGATGAAACATGCACCGAAATGGAAGCCGGCGATACAAAATCAAAGGGTTGTAAGAGCGATGCATAGGCAGCCCATCACATTTGTTATCTCCGATGATAAATCTGATCCTTCCACCACTCTTGAAAAAGGCAGCAGGCCGGCGAAAGTTTATAAAATATAAGAAAGCGCTTGCTTTTCGGATAGTAGAATGGCCAGCTCATTTTTCTCCGCTTCTTCTACCCTTCCGATTACCTGCGCATCGATACCGAAACCTTTTGCAGTGCTGATGATCTTGTCAGCACTTTTTTCATCCGTATAAACTTCCATGCGGCAGCCCATATTAAACACCTGGTACATCTCCCGGTCATCCGAACCACTGCTTTGTTGTATCAATTGAAAAATAGTTGGTACATCAAAAAGATTATCCTTTATGACTTTTACTCCGGCAGGCATGTATTTCATGCACTTTGTCTGGCCGCCGCCGCTGCAGTGAATGAGCCCATGAACAGCATCAAAATGATTCTCCAGGATTTTTTTCAGCACCGGTGCAAAAGTTCGTGTAGGCGACAAGAGCAGCTTTCCCGCAGTGGTTGTAAAATTCTTCCCTCCGAACGGCACATCAACGGCATCTGTTAAGCGCCGAAGCCCGATATAAACCACTTCCTCGTCAAGGGTTTCATCGAAGCTTTCCGGAAAGTTCGTTGCATAGTATTTATTCAAGACATCGTGCCGGGCAGATGTTAAGCCGTTGGAACCGATGCCGCTGTTGTATTCAGATTCATAAACTGCTTGCCCATAGCCCGCCAGGCCTACAATCACATCGCCGGGCCGGATCTTTTCATTTGTTATAAGCCTGTCTTTTTTCCACCGGGCAGCCATGGTACCATTGACCGCAACTGTTTTTACAACATCACCAACATCCGCTGTTTCTCCGCCCAGAAACGCAATATCCACTTCGTGTGAACGCATCGTGTCAAAAAACTCCTGCGTGCCTTCAATCAAAACTTTCAAAACCTCGCCCGGTATCCGGTTTTTATTTCTATCAATAGAGGAAGAAAACAGGATGTTTTGATAGATGCCCACGCAAAGCAGGTCGTCCAGGTTCATTACAATGGCATCTTGCACAATACCCTTCCAAACAGAAATGTCGCCGGTTTCCTTCCAGTATAAATAGGCAAGAATACTTTTTGTTCCTGCGCCATCGGCATGCATCACGTTTACCCAGTCTTTGTCGCCGCCAAGTACATCGTCGTATATTTTGCAAAACGCTTTTGGGTAAAGTCCTTTATCAATGTTTTGAGTGGCTGCATGTACTTCTTCTTTCTGAGCAGATACGCCGCGCTTGGAGTATAAAGACATGCCGCAAATATAAGCATCCCCCTGTCCCCCTGAAGGGGAGACTCAGGTTGAAAGTTTTTACGTTTTTAATCATTATAAAAGAGAAAGCCGGTTACACAATAACCAGCTTTCTATTCCTATTTGGCTTCTGTTCCGCCATTGCGCTTTTAAAAACATTTTCTTAAAAGCAAGAAAGAGATTAAAAAGTTTCTTCCGCCTAAGTCTCCCCTTTAGGGGGACAGGGGGTATCTTCGCGCCTTCGTATGCAGGTCTATCGCGGTATTGAGCAACTCCCGGCTTTTAAAAAATCGGTCATCACCATTGGAACCTTTGATGGTGTGCACCAGGGGCATCGGAAAATAATTACTGCGCTAAAGCAGGAGGCTGTCCGGGTAAAAGGGGAGACGATTATCATCACTTTTCATCCGCATCCCCGGAAGATTGTACAGCCCGACAGACCGATGCAATTAATCAACACACTTGACGAAAAAATT
Source organism: Flavisolibacter sp. (assembly GCA_036388115.1). Lineage (GTDB taxonomy): Bacteria > Bacteroidota > Bacteroidia > Chitinophagales > Chitinophagaceae > Flavisolibacter. The sequence continues at coordinate 1,940 of DASVSM010000668.1, read as the reverse complement.
GAGCTGCTTCGCAAGGCAGCAATCGATCACCTGGTGATTGTTCCATTCACGCCTGCGTTTGCAGAATTGACTGCTGACGAATACATCGAAAATTTCCTTGTCAAAAATTTTCATCCAGCCTCGATCATTATCGGCTATGATCATCATTTTGGTAAAGGCCGTTCCGGTAACTATAAACTGCTGGAAGCAAAAGCAGCACAATTCAATTATCATTTAATAGAGATCCCAGGTGAAATTCTAAATGAGATTACCGTGAGCTCCACCAAAATAAGAACGGCTATTCTCTCGAGCGATATTACAAGTGCTAACAGTTTGCTTGGCTATTCCTTTTTCTTTGAAGGCGTTGTTGTACAAGGAGATCAGCTTGGACGAACACTCGGTTACCCCACTGCCAATCTTCAGTATACAGATGAAGACAAGATTCACTTGGGACATGGTGTTTACGCTGTTTATGCCGAAGTGGAAGGCGTTCGAAAAAAAGGGATGATGAGCATTGGCATAAGACCTACGTTGAATAAGACAGAGGAAAAAGTGGAGGTCAACCTGTTTAACTTTGAAGAAATGATTTATGGCAAAACACTTAGCGTAACAGTGGAGTATTTTTTACGCCACCAGGAAAAATATCCTTCGCTTGATGTGATGGTACAACAACTGCACAGGGATAAAGAACAAAGCCTTCGCTTGTTATAAAGGAGCAATCATTTTTACCACCATTTCCTTCAATAACGCTGCATCGTCTGTGCCTGCATCGTTCACACCCAGGTTGCGCAGGTTGTATTCATATAGCAGCAATAGCAGTTTTTCTATTTCAGCATAACTAAACCTGGTTGAAGTTGAAATATAATCTTTCACAAACCATGCATTTACGCCAATAGCGGAAGCAACTGCTTTTTCATCTTTCGACGGAACCGAATACACCACCTGTACTTTGCTAAAAAAATTGTAAAGCGAAGGAAAGACCAACTGCAAAGGAGCCGCTTTTGGATTGGAGCCGAAATACTGCACAATGCGAATGGCTTTGTACAGATCGCGTTGTGCGATGGCCTGCTGTAATTCAAATACATTAAACTCCTTGCTGACGCCTACAAATTTTTCAATATCGTCCTCCGAAATTTGTTTCCTGTCTTTAAGGTTCAATGCCAGTTTATCAATTTCATTACTCAATCGACTCAGGTCATTTCCAATGTGATCGATTAAGAGGAACAGCGCTTTTTTGGTAATGCTGTAACCTTTCTCTTTTGCCAGTTCGCTTGTCCACTCCGGCAAAGCATTATCATACATTTTTTTGGTAGTCATCAGCACCGCCTTGTCTTTCAAAAGCTTTGCAAGCTTTGTGCGGCCATCTACTTTTTTTCCTTTGTAACCAACAAACAAAAGTGTAGACGACAAAGGTTTTTCAACATAGCTTTCCAGCTTTTCAATTCCTTTCAGGTCCTGCGCTTCCTTTATGATAACCACTTGTTTTTCAGAAAACATCGGGTAACGGCGACACGCATTTATCACGTCCGTCCAGGCAGTATCTCTTCCGTAAAAGATCGTTAAATTAAAGCTTGCTTCACTCTCTGCCAGAATATTATGTTCAGCGTAATTGATGACCTGGTCGATAAAATAATCTTCGTCTCCTTCCAGCCAATAAACGGGTTTAAAACCGCCTTTTTTCAGGTCGCCAATAATTTTTTCCGGGGTCATTAAAATTGCGGGTTTAAAAAGAGATTGTTATTTTTCTGGCACGGTTTTCGGAACAGTGCGGCCAAATCAAAATTACATCTTCAACCTATCCAAAAATCTATAAACTTAAATCTTCAACAGATGGCAAACACAAACTATCCGTCAGCAGGTACATCCAATGAAAACAGACCTGCTAATAACAACACCACAAGGAACGTATTGATTGGCTTACTGGCCGTAGGTCTTTTAGGTACTTGGGGTTATGTTTTATA
>DASVSM010000667.1:0-2789 GCA_036388115.1 Flavisolibacter sp. | reverse complement strand
AGCGGCAGTTGTGCTGCAATTTTATTAAGCCACAGTTGTGCGGAATCATACTGGTCTTCTTCCATGTAAGAATCTGCAATTAGAAAAGAGGTACGAATGTTAGTTTCTGCTGTACGGTTTTGCTGGAGTGCTTTCTTCAATGAATCAATCCCGTTTTCCTGCGCCGGCAAGTTTTGTTGCGCTATGCACAGCAGCAGCAGTAAGAGGCAATACAGATTATATTTTCCGGCCATTGTTTGCAGATTGATTGAAGGGCAGCTTAACACTTACTTTACTGATAGGAAATATTGCTTTCACTAAGGTTCCTTTTCCGTTACTGCTTTCAATCACACATTCGCCACCCAGCGCCGTTGTACGGAGCATTATGTTCTTTAGTCCGTTACCCGCCTTTGGTTCCCCAAAACCAATACCATCATCTGTCACCGACAGCAAAAGTTTATCATCGGTTTGAGAGATGGCAATGTAACAGTTAGCGGCCTGGCTGTACTTGCAAACATTGTTGACGGCTTCTTTAAAAATGAGCCAGCAATTCTTTTGTGCGCTGATCTGCAAGGGTAACAACCCATCTACCTCCATATTAACATGGGGATTAATATTAGCCGAAGAAAGCATTTCCACAGCCGCCTTTTGCATGCGTTTGAAAATGGATTCCGATTCGCCGTAATTCGTTTGCAACGACCAGATCAGGTCATTTGTATTTTCCATCAGTAAGCGGGTGTTGTGCTGGATTTTTTGAAGGTATTCATCTGCCTTCTGCTGGTTCGTCTGCAGGTAAGAGCTAACCACCTTGGTGTAAATGCTGATGCTGCTTAACGTGCTGCCCATATCATCATGCAGATCCCTTGCAATACGCAGCCGTTCTTCTTCTCTTGTTTCATAAACCGCTTTGATTTTTTCCAGTTCCTTTTGTTGCAGTTCTGCTTCTTTGTGCAACAGCTCTTTTAATGATTGTTCCTTCTCCCTGTATTCCTGGCGGATGCGGTAGCCAATGGCGGAAGAAAAGAAAACCACATCGGTAAAAAAACCAAACATCAGCCAGGACAACGGACCGACTTTAAAGAAGCCCTGCTGATAAACGATATGCAAAAACGAAGAGATCAATCCGCATACGATCATGCTAATAGCACCTGCCGCCAGGTAATTGTAAAAATGCGATTGTCGTTTACGAAGAACAGCTACCAGCATTGAAAGGCCGATGATCAGCAAATAGCCACGAACCGATATTTTGGCCATTACATACGCGGTATCGCCAAAAGAATCTGCATTAATAATTACTGTATTGATGATGATATAACATGCAATTACATAGGGTGTGAGACGGCTGAAACGAAGCGCCTGCCTGTCTTTCTGCGGATGCAGGTCCAAAGCGGTAGACACAAAATGAATGTAAAAGCCAAAGGCGATCATTTGCAGCACTTCATCCAGGTTAACGGTAGAAGATGAGTCGTCGGAGTTAGCAAAATATAAGACCCGGAAAATACAAAACAGAAAGGTGGCCCATAAATATGCACTGTAACTTCCCATTAGTTTTGTGCTGCGGTGAACAAACAAAATGGTGTGATAAATAGCCGCTAACAAAACAGCTCCCGTCACCAGCAGTACGATGATGTAGTTCAGGTTAACACCATTCAACATGGCTTTAAAATACAGTAAGCGTCCGAGATTCTCTTATTTCGTATGGGAAATCTTTAAAATAGCAGCTGCCACCATGCCGGCCGTTTCGGTACGAAGCCGGGTATTACCTAAAGCAACCGGAACAAAATTGTTCTGCAACGCAAGGTCTATCTCTTGCTGGGTGAAATCGCCTTCAGGACCAATAAGGATAATGGATGACTGTTGACGGATGACAGATGACAATTGTTGCTTTTCTTCGGGCAGGCAATGAGCAATAAACTTTTGTTGTTGTGAAGCTGATTTGACAACATCATTGAATGCAGTTGGCTGATGTAAGTATGGAAGCCATGTTTGTTGCGATTGCAGCATGGCACTAGTCAATATCCCCTTCATTCTGTCGTAACGAAATTTTTCTTTGGCTGTGCGTTCGCAGATGAGCGGAATGATTTCGTTGATACCGATCTCCGTTGCTTTTTCCAGGAACCATTCAAAGCGGGAAGAATTTTTGGTGATGGAAATAGCGATACAAACAGTTGGCTTGGTTGGCTCTTCTGACTCTCTGGACAAAACTTCTACAACGCATCGCTTCCGGTTGTCATCAATAATCTGCGCTTTTGCTTTATTTCCTTTTCCATTAGTTAACAGCAGGTCCTCTCCTTTTTGCATACGCAGCACACTGATGATATGTTTGGAGGTGTCTTCATCCAATTGGATGGATCTGTTCTCTATTTGTTGTATGTAAAAAAAAGGAAGGGACATGATGAATTAGCACCTTTGATTTAGTCAATACTCAGGACAGTTGCAAGAGCTTTTCGAATGGCAGCCATACCTGCTGAATCCACCTGTCCGATTTTTCTGATACATCTTTCCTGAGCGACGGAACGTACCTGAAAACAATCGGCTGACGAGGTTTTGGAAAGCCCGTTGCGTGCATCGGGGTCGATCCGCACCATCCAGGGCGCCACTTCAAACTGATCCTTCCAGTCTGTCAGCGGAACAATAATTTTCAATGGAAGTTTACCAAGGGCATTATCATTTACAATGATAGCAGGCCTGGTCTTTTTTATTTCAGAACCGAGTGTTGGATCCAAGGATACGAGCCAGATTTCACTTTGTCTCATAAAAGGGCTCGTTATCCAGTGCCGTAAATTCCGTTAAGGAAGGATCGGTTTGGT
>DASVSM010000666.1:0-4974 GCA_036388115.1 Flavisolibacter sp. | reverse complement strand
TTCCCGGAGTTCAAAGGATATTTTGCCGACATCACCTGGATGGAATTAAACACCGTGGAAGGCCGGTTTATGGTAGCCTCGCCGGACACCGGTTTGTATGTCCGCCTCTTTGATTTTTATGCGTTGTCCGGTGTTCGTCCGCACCCCGATTTACCACCGGGTAACCTGTCTTTTTTGGATGCCATTCCACCTATCGGAACAAAGCTGGCGCTGAACATCAGTGCCAACACAAGACAACTAGGTCCGCAAAGCGAACCGAACGTGATAGCCGGCAGCCGCAAGCGAACATTGTATTTTTATTTCGGTACGCCAAAGCCGGATAAGGCTAAAAAGCAGTTTACGATGCCTGCGGTCAACGATTTGTTTTAAAGTCAGAATTTCTTTGGACCAGAAGCTTGAATAACGATTAAGTTGTCGTTGCACAGGCCATCCTGAGCGCAGCCGAAGGACACTCTTGTACGCTTTGTTCGCTATGCAGCATTGTCTGAACCGGGATGTATAAGATAGATGGGATGAATGGGATAAAGATGAATAGCATGGCCCAAAATTATTTATTGATCAAAGCCCGAAGGGCTGAAATATTTATAGCTCCGGGTGCACACCCGGAGAATAGAAGATCAAATGATGAACCCAGAACCCTGAAGGGGTGACATAGTTTAAAGGATGACACCGAATCTGTCACCGCTCCGGGGTTCTGGGTTTAATGCCAACACCGCATTTATTTCACCGGCTGGCACCGGCAACTACAATCATGACAGCCCTTCGGGCTTATAAAAAAATGAACGACACACAAACCATACGAATACCTGCAGCTGAAATGCAATCCCTTTTCACTTCTATTTTGGTGAAGTATGGATTTGTAAAAGAAAAAGCATCCCGATGCGCAGAAGTCTTCACCTCTAACAGCATTGATGGTGTATACACTCACGGCGTCAACCGCTTTCCGGTTTTTGTTCAATATGTAAAGGAAGGCCTCGTTGATAAAGATGCAGAACCATCCTTGCATTCTGCTTTTAACGGCATCGAACAATGGAATGGCAACCTTGGGCCGGGACCATTAAACGCAATCCTCGCAACTGACAGGGCGGTTCAACTGGCACAACAATACGGCATTGGTTGCGTAGCATTATCAAACACCAATCACTGGATGCGTGGTGGTTACTACGGATGGCAGGCCGCTAAAAAAGGTTGTGTGTTTATCGGCTGGTCAAACACTATCGGCAACATGCCTGCATGGGGCGCAACAGACAGCCGATTGGGAAATAACCCAATGGTGATTGCATTGCCTTATGAAGAGGAAGCCATCGTGTTAGACATGGCCATGTCGCAGTTTTCCTTTGGCACGCTGGAACTTGCAGCGGCAAAAGACGAAACTCTTCCTGTGCATGGTGGCTATGACATAGAAGGAACTTTAACAACAGATCCGGCAGCTATTATTGAGTCAGGGAGGCCTTTGCCCATTGGGTACTGGAAGGGCGCAGGCTTATCGTTGTTGCTTGACATTCTTGCTGCCATTCTCTCCGGCGGATTGGCAACGCATCAGATTACAGCCGGCGGCAAAGAACGAAGCTTGTCGCAGGTGTTTATTTGTATTGATATAACGAAGCTTGGTAATCATTCACTGATTGCAAAAACAGTAAATGATATTATCGCTGACTATCACCACTCGCAAACTGACGGAAAAAGAAAGATCAGTTATCCGGGTGAAAGAGTGCTGAAAACAAGAGCGAAAAATCTTGACAACGGCATCCCTGTTTTAAGAACAAAATGGGAAGAGATTTTACATCTGAATCAACGTCCATGAAACTTGCGTGCCTCTTTAAAAAGAGGTTTAAATTCGATTATGGAAGTAAATGAACCTGCGCCAAAATTGTACAAGCAATACATGTCGCCAAAAGAATATCTGGAATTCGACCGGGCAGCCGACGAAAGGTATGAGTATGTAGATGGTAAAGTGCTGCGCATGGAACGGGCTTACGAACCACCGTATGCGATGGCCGGCACCCGAATGCGACATGTGCGCATTGTCAGCAAACTGCATGGCAGAATTTTTCAGCAACTGGATGGCAAAGGTTGCGATGTGTTGACCAACGATATCCGAACGGCAGTAAACTCATCGGACAGTTATTTTTATCCCGACCTGGTGATTGTTTGCGGCAAAGCCGAAATAGAAGATAGAAAATCGGATGTGTTGCTGAACCCTGGAATCATCATTGAAGTGCTGTCAAAAGGAACAAAAGATTTTGACCTTGGTACAAAACAATTCAAGTACATGCAAAACGGGAGCGTGCAGGAGATGGCTTTTGTTGACAGTAGTATCATGAGTGTACAAATCAGTCGCAGGCAACCCGACAATCTATGGAAGTTTGAATGGCTCAGCAATCCGGACGACCTGTTGCAGTTTTTTCTGTTGATATAAAAATCACACTAAAAGATATTTATGACGGCATTGAGCTGCTGAACAAAAAGTAAGCGGCCTTTTTTATTCTTTCACTTCTTTTCTGCTATATGACTTCATACCTTTTTCGTCTCTTCCCCATTTTTATTTTTTTCATGAATGGTTTTTTTGTTTGCACCATTTGTGCGCAACAACCACTATGGCATGGCAAGGAACGGGAAGTGCATTACAAATCTGATGGAGAAGATTTTGTTTTAGTGAATGGAAGCCGCCGTTTCAACCGTGCCTTATATGGCGGTAATTCCGGCTTCAGAGCCGAAGCCGGCGACCTGCCGGAGTTTGCGATGTACCTGCCAGGCATGGGCGGCAACTTAAAGTTTGGATTGATTGCAGGTGATAGCAGTAAGTGGATCATCAATGCCAAAAAGATAGAAACACGGTACAGGCCGGGCGTCATGATTTATAAGATCGAAGATCCTTTGTTAGGAAACGGTTCTATCACAATCACTGCATTGGCAACTTATGAGAAGGAAGGACTGATAATAAAAATAGAAAGCGCAAATGTTCCTTCCACTACAAAATTATTTGCCGCTTACGGCGGCGCTACCGGCACTCGTTTTTCCCGTGAAGGCGACATTGGTGCCGACCCCGAATCTTCGTTTTATTTAAAGCCAGAGTACTGCAAAGGCAATGCTTATAAAATTGCGCAAAGCTCGTTTACACTCTACTACGGTTCCAAAACATTGAGCGAAGAAGAACGTTACGAGATACAATACAAGCCTGCCACGGATCCTTCCAAACTTGCATCATCAACTAAAACAATTTCAGGAATATTTCCTGTCGGCTCAATGCTGAAAACAGGTGATGCGGCGAAGCAGACAACCCCACTGCAATTCCTTTCATCAAACGACAGCACAACACCTGCGGTGGTAGCACAAATCAATTTTTCATCTCAACCGCTTTACTTTTTATTACAAAATGGAACCATAGAATCCTCCACCAGCTATAACAGCTTACCGCAACTCTTTGCCAAAACAGAAACGACACGTAAAGAATTAGCCGGCAGAGTAAAAGTGGTTACGCCGGATTCCTACATCAACACATTAGGCGGTGCACTGGCGGTGGCTTCCGATGCCGTTTGGGAGCATCCGTCCTTCATGCATGGCGCCGTAGCCTGGCGCATGCGGTTGAACGGCTGGCGTGGCGCATATCTTGCCGATGTCCTTGGCTGGCACGACAGGGCACGGGCACATTTTAGCAGCTATGCTTTATCGCAAGTGATGGAGCCGCTTACGGGACCTATTGAAATGGACACAGCCCTGCACCTGGCACGACATGCAGAAAAAATGGGCACCTCCGTTTTCAGCAGCGGGTATATCTCCCGGAATCCGGGTGGCGATAAACGTCCGCACCACTACGATATGAACCTTGTGTTCATCGATCAATTGCTCAATCATTTTTTATGGACGGGTGATACGGCTTACGTAAAACAAATGTGGCCTATGCTGAAACGTCACCTCGATTGGGAGAACCGCAACTTCGACGTGGATGGCGATAATCTATACGATGCGTATGCAGCCATCTGGGCCAGCGATGCCTTGCAGTACAGCGGCGGTGGGGTAACACATAGTTCGGCATATAACTACAAGGCATTTAAGATGGCGGGTGAATTAGCTTATTTAGCGGGAGAAGATGGGGAGCCTTATCGTAAAAAAGCCGACACTATTTTAAAAGCAATCAATACAAAATTGTGGATGCCATCAAAGGGGGTGTATGCAGAATACAAAGATCTGTTGGGCAAACAATTACTGCATCCGTCACCTGCTTTATGGACGATCTATCATGCTATCGATTCTAAAGTGCCCGATGCGTTCCAGGCATACCAGTCACTGCGTTATATTGACAATCATATTCCGCACATTCCTATTCGTGTGAAGGGGTTCAGCGATACTTCCCTCTATACAATTTCAACTTCTAACTGGCAGCCTTATACCTGGTCGTTGAACAACGTGTCGTTAGGAGAAGTGATGCATACGGCTTTGGCTTATTGGCAGGGTGGAAGGAGCGAAGAGGCTTTTAAACTATGGAAAGGTTCGTTGGTAGAAAGCATGTATCTCGGCGCCAGCCCCGGTAACTTTCAGCAGCTATCTTTTTATGATGCTGTCCGCGGTGAACTCTATCGTGATTTCGCCGATGATATTGGGATGACAGCAAGGAGCCTGGTGGAAGGATTGTTCGGTGTGTTTATAGATGCGTTGCATGATACTGTGTATGTCAAGCCCGGGTTTCCATCGGCATGGAAACATGCATCGTTGTCAACGCCTGATTTTAGGTATTCGTTTCAAAATAATAGTAAGGCAGATGTTTATAATATCGCAACGCATTTTTCGAAAGCACTTAATTTGTCTTTATTGGTAAAAGCAAGGAAAGATGATGTACAATCAGTTTTGGTAAATGGTAAAAAAGTAAAATGGTATTTTGATTCAACAGCAATTGGGTGGCCTTTATTGCAAATCAAAGCACCACGATCCAAATTATTTAAGGTTGAAATAAAATGGAAAGGAAATGGAATTAAA
>DASVSM010000665.1:0-2292 GCA_036388115.1 Flavisolibacter sp. | reverse complement strand
GAACCATCCGCGTTGTGAATGTACCGGCCGTGCATGGGAATAGCTATTTTTAAAACATCTTCTGCTATCCCCACTTCCTGTAAGGCTTTGATTCCGCGGTCGCTTAAGGCAAGGTTAATAGACCGGCCGGCTTCCACCGTTTCGTTGCGCATATCGCCGCGACGTTCATAAATAGAAACGGCGTAACCTCTCCTTGCGAGATAGATGGAAAGCAAAGAGCCAACAAGCCCGGCACCGATGATAGTCGCTTCTTTCTTCATGTAATTCGGAACAATGGTTTTTATGATGATGATGAGCGGCGCAGATCATAGAAGATCACGATCGCCTGCCTTCTATTTATTTAAAATCCGGGAAATGATATCGCTAAATTTCCAGATATCTTCAAAGGTGTTGTACAAGGGTACCGGTGCAATGCGAATGACGTTTGGTTCCCGCCAATCGGCAATCACTCCTTCGCTTATCAATGCGTCAAATATTTCTTTTCCTCTTTGCGTCATCAACATAGAAACCTGACAGCCATGAGCATCACGGGGTGTGATCACCTGAATGATTTTTTCTTCCTTCCTGTTATTGATCTCATCCAGAATATGAAAAAGAAAGCCCGTTTGCTTCTTACTTTTTTTTACTAAAGACGTGATACCCGCTTCCGCAAAAATTTCCAGCGATGCTTTATGTGCTGCCATAGACAAAACCGGGGCATTGCTTAGTTGCCATCCTTCCGCCGTTGGTATTGGCTCAAACACCGGCCCCATTTGAAAACGTGTTTTTTTCTCGGTTCCCCACCAGCCAGCTAAACGTGGCAGCGATGTGTTGCTTGCATGCTTTTGATGAAGGTAGGCACCAGCTACACTACCCGGACCGGAGTTCAAATATTTGTAACTGCACCAGCAGGCAAAGTCAACGTCCCAATCGTGAAGTTGCATGGATATATTTCCGATAGCATGCGCAAGGTCGAACCCGGCATATGCACCGGCTTTGTGCGCTGCAGCGGTAATGGCTTTCATATCGAGCACTTGCCCGGAATAGTAATTGACACCGCCAAACAAAACAACGGCAGTAGCATCACCGTGTTCCTGAATGGCAGAAAGAATATCTTCTGTTTCGATAACAAACTCACCTTCTTTGGGCGATACCTGTACGATGGCCTCGTTCGGATCAAGGCCGTGAAGTTTTACCTGGCTTTCCAACGCATATTGATCGGATGGAAAAGCTTTTGCTTCACAGATGATCTTGTAACGTTCCTTCGTTGGGCGATAAAACGTTGTCAGCAACAGGTGAAGATTCACTGTCAGTTGGTTCATCACAACCACTTCTTCTTCTTTTGCACCCACCAAACCAGCAATGGGCTTTGCAAATTGCTCATGATAAGAAACCCACGGATTACGGGCTGCTGTATGCCCCATCACTCCAAGCGTAGCCCAGTCTTCCAACTCCTGGTGAATGTAATTGATGGTAGATTTTGGTTGTAATCCCAGCGAATTGCCTGTAAAATAAACGGCGTCGGCATTGTTATGTTGGGGAATGAAAAAACGTGAGCGATACTCTCTGAGGTTGTCCTGCAGATCAAGCATCCGCGCAAATTCCTGCGTGTTCTGAAATGGTCCCTCGCCTCCTGTCTCTGGTTTTTCGTTGCCGGGCCTTTTTACTGCATCCATATTAATTAATTGTTGCAATCACTTTTAATTCAATAGCAATTGGTGTCGGAAGGCTTTTTACTTCCACTGTTGTTCGGCAGGCTTCTATCGTATTAAAATACTCACCGTAGATTTTATTATAAGCCGGAAAGTCCTTTTTCATGTTAGTCAAAAAAACGGTCACATCAACAATCTTTTCCCAACTGCTACCACTGGCTTCCAGCACAGCTTTTACATTGGCGAAGACCGAATGGCATTCGGCTTCAATATCGTAAGCAATAATGTTTCCGTTTTCATCCTGCACCAGGCCGGGAATCTTGTTATCAATCGCCGACCGAGAACCTATGCCGGATAGGAATAACAGGTTTCCGACCTTTCTTGCATGCGGATAAGCACCCAAAGGTTTAGCGGCATTTGAAGTATGGATCGTCTCTGGTCTCTCGTTTCTCGTTTTTTGTTGCCCGTTCTGACGACCCTTAAATTTTGGACCCTGGATGTTTGATTGATTGAGGTACTTTATAAAAGCACCAATTTTTTTGCCGGTTTTATCAGCTAATTCATCTAACCTTTTATAGACATCGTTTGACAAATAGGACCGTTTCAGGCAACGATAGAGTTGAGATTGGATTTCGGAGATGGAACCTCTGGCGATGGTCAG
>DASVSM010000664.1:0-3067 GCA_036388115.1 Flavisolibacter sp. | reverse complement strand
GGCTAAATATAGCCACCCTTTTGTGAATGAAGTTTGAAAGATATTACCGCACCCCGTGCATCATTTTTTTCAGCATGGGTGTAAGTGCATACAGCACCACTGACGCTACACCACACAGGATCACAAACACCATAAAGAAATCAAACAGGTTGGTGATGGTAAATCCGGCAAAGGAGGAATAAGTAGTCGGAATCTTTTCCTGCGCCAGGAAAGCCGATTGCTCAGGCGTTAAGGTGGCCGTGCCGGTTAGTACAGCGTTAAGGTCAATTCCTTTCGTTGCTGCAGCCTGGTACTTATCGCCTGTTGGCGGAAGCAAGGCACCCAATGTGCCGGTTAACGCATAACCGGCTGCGTTTCCTAAAAACCACACGCCCATTAACAAGGAAGCAAAACGCCTTGGTGCCAGCTTGGCAACAAGTGATAACCCGATTGGTGATAAGCAAAGCTCACCCCAGGTATGAAGCAGATATAGAATAATCAACCAGATGATGCCGATCTTACCGGTAATACCTAAGCCTTTTACCTGGGTTGCAATGATCAAATAACCCAATGCGATAAGAGCCAGACCAATGGCTTGTTTCACTGGAGATATCGGCTCAATCTTTTTCCTGTTCATCCAAAGCCACATGGCACTAAAAGGCAGGGCAAAGGCAATCACAAAAAAGCTATTGAAGTTCTGGATCATGCTTGGTGGCATCTCCCAGCCAAATATCCGGGTGTCCGTTTGCTTATCGGCAATAAACGTTAAGGACGAACCGGCTTGCTCGAAAGCTGCCCAGAAGAAGATCACAAAAAAGGCAATGATATATAATACCCAAATTCTTTGCGTCTCAACTTTGGTAAGTGATTTATCCGTGAGGATCAATCCTGCAAGTGTTAAACCACTACCATAGATAAATGAGTAAATAATATTTTGTCCGCCAATGAAGAAGAAGAAAGCTACCAGGAGTACCAGAGCAACAAGGGCGCCCATCACAGACTTTTGTGTGAACTTAGCTTCCGAAGCTTCCCCGCCATTATCTTCTGCGGATAAACCTAACACTTTTGGCCTGGCTCCAATGGCGTCACCTTTCGGCGTTACAACATATTTGTTCTTCAATAGAAAGAAAACAACAGTACCCAAAAACATGGCTGCGCTGGCTGCCAAAAAGCCCCATCTGAAGGCAGTCAGGTCCCGTACACCATTTTCCTTTACATCGCCTAAGAGCGGGCAAATTGTGATTCCCAAAAAGGCACCTACATTAATGCCCATATAAAAGATGGTGAATGCAGAATCCAGTTTGTTACGCTGCTCTGCAGGATACAACTGCCCTACCATGCTGGAGATATTGGGTTTAAAAAAACCATTACCTATTACAATTACACCCAATGCAATCCATAACATGGTTCGGGCAATATCCAGGTTAGAGTCGAATGTGCTGGCGCTGGTAAAGAGAAGCAATTGTCCGATAGCCATTGTTAGTCCGCCAAGCATGATACTAAGCCGGTTGCCAAGGTATTTGTCAGAGATGTAACCCCCCAGCATTGGCGTTAAATAACACAGGCCTAAAAACCCACCGTAAATCAATGACGCATCTTTTTCACCAAGCATCAGCGCTTCCGCCATAAACAGGGTAAGGATAGCCCGCATGCCATAGAAGTTGAAGCGTTCCCACATCTCCGTGGCAAACAAAACACCTAAACCTTTCGGGTGACCTTTTTGCGCTCCGGAACTTTGCAGAATGGCTTCATCGCCAGCAGTAACGTTAGACATAGATGATTAATTAATGATAAAATGGATTATGTACGAATAATAAAGTTCCCAAAGTAAGGCAAATTCTATTTTCATTTCTTCTTTCGCATTTGTACCGATATTCGCACCTCACTTAACGAACCATGAATATCCTTTTACTTGGCTCCGGCGGAAGAGAGCATGCCATCGCTCACAGACTTTCGCAAAGCAAGCATTGCTCCAAATTACTGATTGCACCCGGTAATGCAGGCACAGCGCAGTGCGGAACTAACAGGCCTTTTTCAGTTACTGATTTTGAAGCCATCAAGGCCTGCTGCCAGGAGGAGTATATCGATATGGTGATTGTTGGTCCCGAAGAGCCATTGGTAAAAGGTATCGTGGATTATTTACTAAAAGAATCTGGCCTGAACCTGCATATTATCGGCCCGTCGAAAGAAGCGGCACAACTGGAAGGCAGCAAAGCATTTGCAAAAGCTTTTATGCAGCGGCATAATATTCCTACAGCCGCCTACAAAGAATTTACAGCAGAGAATTTTGAAGAAGGTATTGGTTATTTACAACAGCATCCGTTGCCGATTGTACTAAAGGCTGACGGACTGGCCGCGGGCAAAGGAGTCATCATTTGCCAGAACCATGTAGAAGCAATTTCTGAATTCGAATTAATGATCCAGCGATCCAAGTTTGGCGATGCAGGCAAGCGGGTAGTGGTAGAGGAGTTTTTGAATGGAATAGAACTGTCGGTATTTGTACTGACCGATGGAAAAGATTATGTCGTTCTGCCGGAAGCAAAGGATTATAAACGCGTTGGTGAAGGCGATACAGGATTGAATACAGGCGGTATGGGTGCCATTAGTCCGGTACCGTTTGCCGATGCTGCATTTATGGAAAAAGTAGTGGCAAAGATTGTAACGCCAACCGTGCAGGGATTGCAACGGGATGACCTGAATTACCAGGGTTTTATTTTCATTGGTTTGATGAAAGTGGGCGATGAACCTTTTGTCATTGAATACAATTGCCGCATGGGCGACCCGGAAACGGAAGTAGTGCTGCCGCGGATTAAAAATGACCTGGTTGAACTCTTAACGGCCACAGCGCATGGGCATCTTTCGAGCCTCACAATTGATACCGATCCGCGCTTTGCCACCACCATTGTGGCTGTCAGCGGTGGTTATCCAAACGAATATCGAAAAGGTCTCGAGGTTTCTGAGTTGAATACATCTGAAGCAGACACCTTTCTCTTTCACATGGGAACAAAAGAAGCCAACGGGAAAATTGTCACCAGTGGCGGCCGGGTAATTTGCGCCACCGCTTTGGATGAAGACCTGGATAATGCCA
>DASVSM010000663.1:0-4972 GCA_036388115.1 Flavisolibacter sp. | reverse complement strand
GACTTTGCTATTCCACACATCCTACCTTCGTCTTCATTTATTGATCATGATGTTTACCGATTTTAAGATTGAAAAAAGGCTGCTAAGTACAATAGAAGACCTGGGTTATTCAATACCAACCACCATCCAGGAAAAAGTTTTCTCCGTAGTGATGAGTGGCGCAGATGTGTGTGGCATTGCCCAGACCGGTACCGGTAAAACGCTGGCTTATTTGCTTCCGTTGCTGAATCAATGGAAGTATTCTAAAACAAAGGAACCGCAGATCCTGGTGATCGTGCCTACCCGCGAACTGGTAACCCAGGTAGTAGACGCCGTAAAGGATTTATCTGCGCAACTGAGTATTACTGCCATTGGTATTTATGGTGGTGTCAATATCAATACACAAAGGCTGGAATTGCAGAACGGTTGTGATGTGCTGGTGGCTACGCCGGGCCGTCTGTACGATCTGGCGGTAACCGGTGGATTTAAAGTAAAGTCGATCAAAAAACTGGTGATAGATGAAGTAGACGAAATGCTGAATCTCGGCTTTCGTACACAGCTACGAAATATTATGGACCTGCTGCCGGCACGCCGGCAAAATCTGTTGTTCTCTGCCACACTTACCGAAGAAGTGGAAGTGCTGATGAATGAATACTTCGATAACCCGGTAAGAGTGGAAGCAGCACCCGCCGGCACACCTGTCGAGAACATTGTTCAATCGGCTTACGAAGTACCAAACTTTTACACGAAGGTGAACCTGCTGAAACTTCTGTTGAAAGAAGATGATACAATGACGAAGGTGCTGGTATTTGCTGCTACAAAAAAACTGGCGGATGAGTTACATGAAGAACTCGAAACTGAGTTTGAAGGTAAGTTGGGTCTTATCCATTCTAACAAAGAACAAAACCACCGTTTCAACACGGTAAAGAATTTTAAAGAAGGCGTTTACCGGTTTATTATTGCCACCGATATTGTTGCCCGCGGGATTGACATTGCCGAAGTCACACATGTTATCAACTTCGATCTGCCGGATAGCCCTGAAAATTATATTCACCGTATCGGCCGTACAGGTCGCGCCGATAAAAAAGGACATGCCATCAGCTTTGTAACAGAGAAAGACAAAGAAGCAAAAGGGGAAATAGAACGTTTTATGAAACTGGAAATTCCAGTATCTCCTTTGCCTCCACAACTTGAGATAGCAACACGCCTTACAGAAGATGAAGAGCCGAAGGTGTACATGAAAGAGGTACAGGTTAAGATCCCAAAGAAAGAGGAACGGGGTGCCGCCTTTCACGAAAAATCGGCAAAGAACAGTAAGGTCAATAAGCGGGTAAGCCGGAAGGAGGAGATGAAGAAGAAATACGGTAAGCCGATAAAAAGAAGTGGTAAGAAATAAAATTTTATCAATGACTTCAAACGATCCGCTTCACGGTAAAACCTTAGAGATGGTACTCAACCACCTGGTGGATCATTTTGGCTGGAAAGAGTTAGGGCGACGCATTGATATTAATTGTTTCAATAGCAATCCAAGTATTAAATCAAGCCTGACCTTTTTGCGCAAAACGCCATGGGCACGAAAGAAAGTAGAAGAGCTCTACATCAGCATTTTGTAAAGCAGCGATCTTTTCTGATGATGAAATAAGGTAGTGGACTTCTGGCCCGTCAGCGGCTGTTTTACCTGGCGCTGCACTCTCAAATCAATATCATTCTGAACCCGTTCCGGCAATAAGAGAAGAAAGAAGAATCGCAACCAGTTGACCATAGGCATGCTCTTTCTGCATTAGTGAGGCGAAAGGACGTTGTCCTTATTGTTCTTACTTTTAGCGCTTCAACACAAGCCTGTTTATGTTCCAGTTCCTTCAGCAAAAGATCACGGAAAAAACAACACTTACCGAAGACGAATTAGCGTATTGCAAACATGTTTTTCTTCCCAAAAAACTGCGCAGGCGGCAATATTTTTTGCAGGAAGGTGATGTGTGCAGGTACCAGGCTTTTGTTGTAAAAGGCATTCTTCGTTCTTATACAATTGATGAAAAAGGAGCCGAACATGTACTGCAGTTTGCGCCGGAAGGCTGGTGGATAGCAGACCTTTACAGTTACCTCACAGACGAGCCTTCCACATTTACCATTGATGCCCTTGAAGAGGTGGAGTTGCTGGTGATTACCCGGCCGGCATGGGAAGAACTGATGCTGAAGGTGCCGAAGCTGGAACACTACTTCCGGGTGCTGGTACAAAACCACCTGATTGCTACGCAACGCCGCCTGCTGCAAACGCTCACACAAACGGCTGAAGAGAAGTATGTGAAGTTTGCCGATGCTTACCCGGCCTGTATTCAACGGGTGCCGCAGCACATGATCGCTTCCTACCTTGGCATAAGCCGTGAAACCCTCAGCCGCCTGCGCAAACAGATGGCGATACGCAAGTAAACATGTGATGTAAGTCACACTCATTAATTGCCTTACCTCAATGGTTGGCGCCTTTCTTTGGTGGTAGCTTTGTGTAACAAAACAAAATCAACGTTATGGCAACTATTTGGACATTAGATTCCACGCATTCGGAGGTACAGTTCAAGGTAAAGCACCTGATGATCACCACGGTAACCGGCTACTTTAAGCACTTTGACCTGGCGGTGGAAACAGGGGGTGATGATTTTACCACGGCTTCCCGGATTGAGTTTACCGCCGACATCAACTCCATTGACACCAATAATGAGCAAAGAGACACCCACCTGAAATCAGCTGATTTCTTTGACGCAGAGAACCACGCACAACTACGCTTTACCGGAAGAAAGTACGAGACCAGTGGGGAAGAAGGAAGGCTTCAGGGTGATTTAACTATTCGCGGTATAACCAAACCCCTGACCGTGAACGTAGCGTTTGGCGGTATTGTGGTAGATCCATACGGACAAACCAAGGCAGGCTTTACGGTCAGTGGAAAGATCAGCCGCAAAGAGTTTGGACTCACCTGGAACGCTGTCACCGAAGCCGGACAAGTCGTCGTCAGCGACGAAATCAGAATACAGGCAGAAATCCAACTCGTCAAACAAGCATAAACAAAACGATCATGGAAAACAGGATATTGGGACTGCATCATATTACCGCCATTGCCGGAGAAGCGCAGCGCAACTACGATTTTTATACAAAGGTTTTGGGACTAAGGCTGGTGAAAAAGACAGTGAACTTCGATGATCCGGGCACCTACCATTTTTACTATGGCAATGAAGTGGGGAGTCCGGGTACGATACTAACATTTTTTCCGTGGGAAGGAATTCAGAAGGGCAGTCCGGGTACAGGTATGGCAACGGAAATTGGCTATGCTGTGCCAAACGAAAGTCTTTCTTTCTGGACACAGCGATTGAAGGAGCACCATGTAAAACACAGTCCCGTAATTGAACGTTTTGGTGAACAATACCTGGCGCTGGAAGACCCGGATGGTTTGCTCCTGAACCTTGTTGTTCCGGCTACAGAAGATAATCGTACTGCATGGACAACCGGCGAAATAAAAGAAGCGGTTGGGATCAAAGGATTTCACAGCGTAGTGTTAACCTTGCGAAACATTAAAGCCACAGCGGCGATACTGACTGATATACTTGGTTACAAACTGTTAACCCAGGAAGGAAGCCGGTTCCGCTTTGTGACCGATGCCATTACAACTGCCAATGTTATTGACCTGGTGGAAGAGCCCAATGGTAAGCCGGGCATCAATGCCGGTGGTACCAATCACCACATAGCGTTCAGGGTAAGCAATGAAGAAATCCTGATGCAGTTTCGCGAAAAGGTAAAAAGCGCAGGCCTGAACATTACGGAAAAGATAGACCGCAATTATTTTTACTCGCTTTACTTCCGTGAGCCGGGTGGTGTGTTGTTTGAGATCGCTACGGACAATCCCGGCTTTGCTACCGATGAATCGGTAAATGAATTAGGTACCCACCTGATGCTGCCACCACAATATGAACCCAGGCGCAAACAAATAGAAGGCGTATTGCCTGTTCTTCAATAACATCAAAACAACAACGCATGGATGACGTAACCTTACAACTGAACGAAAGAAAGAAAGGCGCCTTTTTCATCAAGGAAGGTGATGAACAACTGGGCGAGATGGTCGTTAGTATTTCAGGGGCCAGCCTGACGGTGTACCACACCGAAGTATCGCCAAAGGCTGAAGGAAAAGGGCTGGCAAAAAAAATGCTGCAGGCAATGGTAGACCATGCCCGCAAGAATGGCCTGAAGGTGATTCCACTGTGCCCGTATGTGCATGCACAGTTTAAGCGTCATCCACAGGAATATTCCGACCTGTGGCAGGCAAAGGATGAAAAAGAGGAAACCGTATGAATGCAAGAAAAGATAGCAGCGGAATAGAAGCCATCAACAATAACGCAGCAACTTCAGGCAATCAAAACAATGAGTGAAACAAAAAGCATCGGCACGGCAACTGCCATCAATAATGGCGGTATTTATCAAACAGACCTTCGTAGCGGAAGTCACCGGTTTATAGCTGATGAACCCGAAGAATACGGTGGTGAGGAACTAGGCCCCGCACCTGCCGATTATCTCTGCGCAGCCCTTGCTTCGTGCAAGGCAATCACCATTCGCATGTATGTTAACCGCAAAGGCTGGAACGTGGATGCCATTAATGTGACAGCCAGGTTTGTGAAAGGAGACCAGGCGGCAGGTGGCATCAACACTTTTTTCTGTGAAGTACAGGTAACCGGTGAGCTGGCAGAAGAACAACGAAAGCGGATACTGGAGATTGCCAAAGTTTGCCCGGTTGACCGTTTGCTGCAAAAGCCCAGCAACGTGGTAACAGAGCTGGCATAAAGCAGCTATTCACAATGAAGTCCCGTGCCTGAAAAAAGTAAGTCATCAACCAGGAAAAGGAAATGTACTGGGAGAAAGGATTCATCATTCTTCACCGTTAATTCTTCATCATGGACAAACTCATTACCGGCATCCATCATGTAACGGCTGTTGCCAGCAGCGCACAAAAGAATAT
>DASVSM010000662.1:0-8204 GCA_036388115.1 Flavisolibacter sp. | reverse complement strand
TCTTCAAACTGTCCGCGGTATTTTGTACCGGCAACAAGCGCTGCAAGATCAAGAGAGATTACTCTCTTATCAAACAACACTCGTGATACTTTCCGCTGAACAATACGAAGCGCAAGACCTTCCACAATGGCTGTTTTACCCACACCAGGCTCACCAATCAGGATCGGGTTGTTCTTCTTCCGGCGGGAAAGGATCTGTGATACACGTTCGATTTCTTTTTCACGGCCGATGATCGGATCCAACTGTCCTGTTTCAGCTAATTTGGTAATGTCTCTGCCAAAATTGTCAAGCACAGGTGTCTTGCTTTTGGTAGCACCTTGCTGACGACCTTTTGATCCAGAATACTTTTTTTCTTCATCAAAATCGTCGTCATTTTCTTCCTGGTATTCGGCACGGGTATCGTTCGATTTTACCATACCCAGTTCCTGCCTAAAGATGTCGTAGTCCACGTCAAATTGATTTAAGATTTGTGTAGCAATATTCTCTTTGTTTTTGAGGATAGACAGCATCAGGTGTTCGGTTTCCACGGTTGGGCTTTTTAATGCTTTGGCCTCTAGTACGGTTACGCGAATCACTTTTTCGGCCTGCTTTGTTAACGGCAGGCTGTTGATATTTGCGATGTTCTTACCGGTCTTGTCCTTCACTGCCAGTTCTACCTCTTTGCGTAATTCGTACAGGTCAACATTAAAGCTTTTCAATATGCGAACTGCTGTATTGTCTCCTTCACGAATTAAGCCTAGCAATAAATGTTCCGTCCCAATAAAATCATTGCCTAATCGTAATGCTTCCTCTCTGCTGAACGAGATGATCTCTTTTACTTGCGAGGAAAAATTATTATCCATTTTACTAATTATGCTTTATACAAGATTAAAAAAATATTTTTGAGCCGGGATCGGCTGTAACTATAAATGTATAGTTCTTTCTCAATTAAACAATATGGAAGTCAAAACTGATACCAAAGAGAAGTTTCATGTCATAAGGGTGAAAACCCCGGAGATGTCTGCTACTATGGCAGATGCATTAGACCGCCAATTGAGAGAGCTGCTTAAAGATACCACAAGAAACGTGGTGCTTAATCTAAGTGGTGTTAAATCTATGCAAGAAGAGGCAGCCGAAAAACTGGTTCGCACCCAACAAAATTTTTACGAATCAGAAGCTTCCTTTGTTGTTTGCGAATTACCCTTAGCGCTGGAAAATTTCTTAGACAGTAAGGATCTGCTGGAACTGATGAACGTGACGCCTACAGAAAGCGAAGCCTATGATATTGTTCAGATGGAAGAGATAGAAAGGGAACTGTTGGGAGATGAAGAGGAGGGTTTGTAGTCTGTAGTTTATGGCTTGTGGTTTTCATGATATTGGCCAATTCTTTTTTCTCCTTTGCTCCCTGGCACTGTGCATTTTTTTGGACCAGAGGCCAATGCTACTATTTAACTTTTCTTGCGTCGCACTCTTGTACGCTTTATAATTCTATTCAGCAAATGCCTTCATCTTCCATAGAAGCCGCCATTCAAAAGAAGCTGTGCGATCACTTCACTTTCATTGAACAAATAAAATTCTCCGCAGTTGGCGGTGGCAGCATCAATGAAGCCTACCGCATCAGCTTTGGAAATGAAAACATTTTTTGCAAGGTCAATTCTGCTACAAAATTTCCCCAACTTTTTATAAAGGAAAAAGCGGGACTGGCATTGATCCGAAAACAAAATATCATCACCGTGCCATCTGTGATTGACTGCTTCGAACATGACGACCAGCAATTGCTTTTAATGGAATGGATTGGAGAAGGCGAACGAACAGAAAGGTTCTGGAAAAAGTTTGGCGAAGAGCTGGCAGTCCTTCATCAACAATCTGCTGATTACTTCGGGCTGAATGAAGACAACTACATGGGCAGCGTTCCGCAAAGCAATCACCAACACCAAACATGGGCTTCGTTTTTTACAGCCGAAAGATTGCAGCCGATGATAGCGAGATGCTATGAAAAAAGTTTGTTAACGAAATCACACCTTCATCAATTTGAAAAGCTCAGGTCAGGCATTGAAGGCCTGTTTGAAAACGAAGGCCCTTCTTTGCTTCACGGCGATCTATGGAGTGGCAATTTTATGTGCAACCAAAACGGTGATCCCGTTCTCATTGATCCGGCGGTGTATTATGGTCATCGTTCTATGGACTTAGCCATGACGACTTTGTTTGGCGGATTCCGTTCTTCTTTTTACAAAGCCTACCATTATCACTACCCATTTCCAGCTAATTACAAAGAACAATGGGCTATCTGCAATCTCTATCCTTTGCTCATTCATTTATACTTATTTGGTAGCAATTATCTTCCACAAATTCAATCTACACTCAAACAGTTCTCTTAGCATCTTCAACAGCTAACATATTAACCAATAACCCGATTAACCTATTTTTGCCCGCATGTTATCAGTCACTATCCTGGGAAATAATTCAGCAGTACCGGCTTTTAATCGTCACCCCACAAGCCAGGTGGTGTCGCAAGATGGTACCAACTACTTAGTGGATTGCGGCGAAGGCACACAGATCCAAATGATCAAATACAAGATCCGTCGTGGCAAGATCACACACATTTTTATCTCACACCTTCACGGCGACCATTATTTCGGACTGGTTGGACTGATCAATACGTTTTCGCTTCTTTCGCACACACAGGAAATGCATGTTTATGCCCCTGCGCCTTTGCAGCAGATCATTGAAATGCAATTGAAAGTTGCCGATAACATTCTCTCCTACCCTTTACATTTTCACACGTTAACGGAACCCGGCATTTTGGTAGATAACGACAAGATCAAAATTTCCTGCTTCAGAACCACACACCGCATCGAATGTTATGGGTTTGTTTTTGAAGAAAAAGAAGGCAAGCGAAAACTGCTGATTGATAAAGTGAGAAAGCTGGACATTCCTGTTTCTTTTTTCGGAAGCCTGCAATCGGGGCTGGATTATATTACGCCAAAAGGCAAACGTATTCCCAATGCTGATATAACGTCCGATCCGGAAAGGGGTAAAAAATATGCCTTCTGTGCTGATACACGTTACGATGAGGCCATTATCCCGCACATCTATGGCGCGGATATGATCTACCACGAAACAACGTATTTGGACAACATGCGGGAGAAAGCAACGGAACGTTTCCATTCCACAACCAAGCAAGCTGCTTTAATTGCACGGAAAGCAATGGTGCGGAAATTATTGATCGGGCATTTTAGTTCGAAGTACGCAACGCTGGACCAATTTGTACAGGAAGCAAAGGAGGTTTTTCCCGAAACGGAATTGGCGTTGGAAGGCGTGACGTATAATATTCATTGAGAGTGGCCAATTTATAAGAAAGTCTTCAGGATTAAAGAACGGATGAATATCGCGACAATATTGCAATTTATTATCTTTAATACATGCGAGGACTTACCATACATAGCAGCACGGAAACAAATCAGCTACACCTAACCATTCCTGATGAGTTGAAAGGAATTGACCTGCAAATCATAATTCTGCCGGCTTCAGCAAACACAGATCAACAAATAAATTTTTTTACTGAATCTGAATTGCAGCAATTGCCTGAAATAAACTTAAGCACTCCCCTGCAAGAAAATGAAGATTATACCAAATGGTAGGAGAGATACATTTAGCAAACATTTATTTCACTAACGCAGCCAGTGCTAAAGTAAGGCCTGTTTTACTGCTAAAGCCAAACAGCTTTAATGATGTATTGTATCTACCCTTAATCAGTAATACAGGCACTAAAGGAGTAAGCATTGATAATACTGATTTGAAAGATGGATATCTACCTAAGGTTTCTGTTGTAGTGTATGAAAAAATCGGTGTGATAGCAACATCGCTACTTATTAAAAAAATTGCAACGTTGAAAACAGATACTTACAACCGGGTCCTTTATGAATTGGTAAATTTTTTAAGGTATTGAGCCCTGGCATTTTCATAACATTACTCACCTTTGAGTTTTAATATTTGTTTTCTTGAATGAAAATTTTCCGGAAACGGAATTGGCTTTGGAAGAAGTAACGTGTAATATTCATTAAAGAAAATAAGGCCCTTATGCAATGGAATAATAATTACCCATTTTTAGTTTGGCTGTCAACTCTTCTGTTAGGGCCGATTGTATATTTTACCTTATTTCCCATAGACAAAACGGTCAGCGTTCCTTTCATTTTTCAAATCGTCTTTTACTTCTTCTTTTTTGGAATCCTCATTTCAGCACCCACCTTCTTTGTACTTATTCCTATTCCGATTTTTGTTACGAGACAACTTACCTGCGATAGCAACCAAGGTGCTGTCATGCCTTACGGCTATAGCCAGCCTTGTACTCACATTGTATGCTTTTGGAGAAAGAGATTTTCAAAAGGCATCCTCATACAAGTTTATTTTGGCTTACGCAATCTGTATCGTGTTAAGTTCATTTGTGTTTAAAATAAAGAAAACAGAACGGTCACCTTAACTCCTCTTTCAAAAACTTCCCCGTAAAACTTTCCTTCACATCCAGCAACTTCTCCGGCGTTCCCTCAAACAAAATCTTTCCGCCACCTGAACCACCTTCCGGACCCAAATCAATAATGTGATCGGCAACTTTGATAACATCCATGTTATGCTCGATCACTAACACTGTATTTCCCCGATCAACTAGTTTATTTAATACTTCAAGCAAATGATGAATGTCTTCAAAATGTAAACCGGTTGTTGGTTCATCAAGAATATAAAATGTTTTACCGGTATCTCTTTTCGCTAATTCAGTCGCCAGCTTTACCCGTTGCGCTTCGCCACCGGAAAGAGTAACAGCCGATTGCCCCAACGTGATATAACCAAGGCCAACATCTTCCAGCACTTTTATTTTCCGATAGATGAAAGGCACTGCCCCAAAAAATTCTACTGCTTCTTCCACTGTCATGTTCAACACATCAGCAATGGATTTTCCCTTGTAACGGATTTCCAGTGTTTCCCTGTTGTAACGTTTGCCGTTGCACTTTTCGCAGTGCACATAAACATCCGGCAGAAAGTTCATTTCAATGGTACGCAGTCCACTACCTTCACATACTTCGCACCTTCCGCTTTTTACATTGAAAGAAAAACGTCCGGCATTGTAACCCCTGATTTTTGCTTCGGGAATAGAAGCAAATAAGGTCCTGATCTCGGTGAAGAATCCACAATACGTAGCAGGGTTGCTCCTTGGCGTACGGCCAATCGGCGACTGATCAATTTCAATCACCTTATCTATTTCTTCGAGGCCAGAAACACTTTTGAATTCCATTGGTGTCATCTTGCTATTATAACAATGCTTCGATAACAAAGGATACAATGTTTCATTGATGAGTGTTGATTTACCACTGCCACTGACACCGGATACAACAATGAGTTTACCCAATGGAAACTTGGTGCTCACCTTTCTTAAATTATTTCCCGTGGCACCTTTTATCTCAATGCATTTTCCATTGCCTTTTCTGCGTTCTTTAGGTACGGCAATTTCGCGTTCGCCGTTTAAAAAGTGTGCAGTCAAGGTATCATTCTTCAATACCTCCTGCGGTGTTCCCTGCGCCATAATTCTGCCGCCATGAAAACCTGCTTTCGGACCCACATCAATCAGGTAGTCGGCGGCCAGCATAATATCCTTGTCATGCTCTACAACGATGACTGAGTTACCAATATCCCGCAGGTTTTGCAAGGCTGTAATCAACCGATGATTATCCCGCTGGTGCAGACCAATGGAGGGTTCATCTAAAACATACGTGATGCCCTGCAGCTGCGAACCAATCTGTGTTGCCAATCGAATCCGTTGCGACTCGCCGCCGCTTAATGTTCGTGTCGGACGGTTTAATGACAGATACGTAAGGCCAACATCCAACAGGAATTGCAAACGATCACGAATCTCTTTGTTGATCTCTTTGGCAATGATGTTTTGTTTATCGCTTAGTCTTTTTTCAATATCTGCAAACCACTCTCTTAATTCGGTAAGATCAATTGTACTTAGTTCTGCAATGTTCTTCTCAGCTACCTTAAACCAAAGGCTCTCTTTTTTTAACCTTGTTCCGTTACAGGTTTTACAGGTGGTAAGTTCCATAAAGCCTTCCGCCCAGCGCTGAATGGCTTCAGAGGTTGATGTAGCAAACCAACGCTTTACCTGGTTCACTACCCCTTCAAATTCGCCGCTGTACACGTCACCGGAAATAGCTTCATCATCGTACTGCAACTCTTCCGTTGCTGTCGCTTCTTCCTTGCCAAACAGCACAAGGTTTAATGCTTTTGGCGAGAGATCTTTTACCGGTTTATCTAAACTGAACTTTTCCTTTTTTGACAGGCCCTGCACCTGCCGGAAAATATAAGCTTCTCTTTCTCCACCCAACGGTGCAATACCGCCTTCGTTAATACTCAGCGAATCATCGGGGATGATAGCAGCCATATCAACCGTATAAACTTGTCCTAATCCTTTACAGGTTGGACAAGCGCCATACGGGGAGTTAAAGGAAAATGCATTCGGCGATGGTTCTTCATAAGAAAGGCCCGTGTCCTCGCACATTAAAGCCCGGCTGTATGTAGCTTGTTGCCCTTTTACTTCTTCAGTTACAACAAACATCAAGTCTTTTCCCAGCTTCAACGACTGCTGCACGCTCTGGCTGATGCGGGTCCGCATATCCTTCGTCACTTTCAGGCGGTCGACCACTAATTCTATATCATGAATCTTGTACCGGTCCACCTGCATCTTCGGCGCCAGGTCTTTGATCTCACCATCTACTCTCACTTTCAAAAATCCTTTCTTCCGGACCTCTTCAAACAATTCGCGGTAATGCCCTTTGCGGCCACGAACCAGCGGTGAAAGCAAACTAACCTTCTGCCCGTCGAAGCGTTTGAAAATGTTGTTCACAATCTCGTCTTCGCTCCAGCGCACCATTTTCTTACCTGTGTTATAAGAATAGGCTTCACTGGCACGGGCAAACAACAAGCGAAGGAAATCATAGATCTCTGTTACGGTTCCAACAGTTGAACGCGGATTTTTATTGGTGGTTTTTTGTTCAATGGAGATTACCGGTGAAAGACCCGTGATCTTGTCCACATCTGGACGTTCCATTTCGCCAATGAACTGGCGGGCATAAGCGCCAAAAGTTTCCATGTAACGGCGCTGCCCTTCGGCAAAAATGGTATCGAAGGCAAGCGATGATTTACCGCTTCCGGAAATACCGGTGATAACAACTAATTTATTTTTTGGAATGGAGATGTCGACATTTTTAAGGTTGTGCTCTTTGGCCCCAAAAACCTCGATGAATTCCTGTCCATTTACTCCGTTCAACGGCGTTGTAGTTTTTTTCATTCGCTTGTTCCAATCAGGGCGGCGAAGATAAGCAAGAGTGATTCTTTGCTAAAAACTTTAGGCTTTCGAAAATAAATTTCCCCGATGGGGAAGATATTGGTCATTCTGGCACAATTTTCAGTAGGTAGAGCCAAATTCCTTCTAAACCTAAAAAGCAGAACGTATGAAAAACAAAGTGTTACTCGCATCAGCGCTGTTCCTCACAGCAGCCGCCGGTGCCCAAACGCAAACACCCGCAACACCAGCGCAACCATCAACGCCTTCAACACCTGCCCCAGGTCAACAGCCTGCACAGGCACCAGCGACAACCCCCGCAACTATACCTTCAACAACGACATCTGCTCCTACAGTTTTAGCTGATACGAGCATCAATGCCGCTTATGTTTCTAACCCGGAAGAACTAAAAGGTTTAACTACTGAAACATTACGGCCGGAACATTCCTTTCCTGTTTTAGGAAGCTTCAGTGCTTCAGGATCATCAGCTGAAAGTGTGACCATTACGTTGGATGAAACCAATAAAGGAATTGTTTGGGTAGAGGGCTTGAAACAAGGCAAGTTTAAGGCGTTAATGAAAAAAGCGCCAGGCACATACAAAATACCGGCTCAAACAACAGAAAGTGGCAAAGCCGTATCGGAAGGAACCCTGTTTTACAATCCAACGTCTAAAGAAGTATCCATTGTTTTAGGACGTGCATTTAACGATGCCGATCCTGCCGCATCTTTAACCATCCCTGCCAAGTCTAAATCCAAAGTATGGCAGTACACAGGCGTCAAAGCAACTGCCCCTGCTGCTACTGTCATTACACCAGCCTCTCAACAATAGCCTACTGATTTGAAGAACCGAAGAAGGTCCCACTCCCATGGGGCCTTTTTTCATGCCTTTATG
>DASVSM010000661.1:0-4444 GCA_036388115.1 Flavisolibacter sp. | reverse complement strand
CCAGTACTTTAATGTCGAAATACTTTGCTGCTTCTTTTATCTTGTGAGTAAGTTCTTCGTCAGCCTTACTTGGTTTTAGACTGCCCGACGGATGATTGTGGCAAAGGATGATACTTACCGCATCTTCTTCCAAAGCCCGTTTCAAAATAACCCGTGGATCGGCTACCGTACCGGTAATGCCGCCTTCGCTGATGATCTTGAAATCGTTGATTTTATTTGAACGGTTGAGAAAGATCACCGCAAACACTTCATGCTTATAGTCGCGTAGCGATGTTTGTAAATAAGTAGCCACGTCTGCACTGCTGGCTACAATCTGCTTTTCAATAGACGCCTGCGCCTGCCGGCGGCGGCCTAATTCCATTGCTGCTATAATTGTAATTGCCTTGGCTTCGCCGATCCCTTTTATTTTTGTCAACTCTTTAATCGATAGTTTACCCAGCTCATTGAGGTTGTCTTTCCCAAGCCGCAATACGTCCTGCGCCAGTTCTACGGCGCTTTTGCCACCGCTACCATTCAGAATCAGAATGGCCAGCAGTTCCGAGTTGCTTAAAACTGCAGGACCTTTTGCGAGTAGTTTTTCGCGGGGCCTATCGTCAATTGCCCATTGCTTAATGGAGTATTTCTGCGCTTGCATCATTCAAGGTTAGCAACTATTTTTGTCTTTGTCAATATCCCTTTAAAACTAATAATCCAAGCTATGAGACGAAATTCTACCTCCTCTATCGGTGCATTGCACCCTGTGCTTTTCATGTTACTGGTTTATATTATCTCAGTAGTGCTGGCGTTTTTCGTGTGCCGCATGATCTATTTCAGCCTTAACAACGAAGACTCGTCTGCCAAGGTTGAAATGGATAAACTGGAGCCATTGACGGCAACAAGGTAATTTTTTTCATAGCTGAAAATGTTTGAAGGGGCTTCTGCCTATCTTCGCCGCACATTTTCAGCTATGAATCCCAACGCCAAAATTTTTGCCGGTACCGGCTCGCAAAACCTGGCCGAACAAATCTGCAAAAGCTACGGTTGTAAACTGGGTAAGATCAATATCCAGAAGTTCAGCGACGGCGAAATTCAGCCCATTTTTTTAGAAAGTATCCGGGGAGATTTTGTTTTCCTCGTGCAAAGTACCTATGCTCCGGCCGATAACCTGATGGAGCTTCTCCTCATGATCGATGCGGCCCGCAGGGCATCCGCTTACAAAATCATTGTGGTTATGCCTTATTACGGTTATGCACGGCAGGACCGCAAAGACCGTCCCCGCGTAGCCATCGGTTCAAAGCTGATCGCCAACATGTTAGTGGCTGCCGGCGCCGACAGGCTGATCACCATGGACCTTCATGCGCCACAGATCCAGGGCTATTTTGATATTCCCGTTGACCACCTTGATTCCTCAGCGGTTTTTATACCTTATATAACACAATTAAGACTCGAAAACCTTACTTTTGCGGCCCCTGACGTAGGAGCAACCAACCGTATACGGGAGATTGCCTCTTATTTTGAAGCTGAAATGGTGATCTGCGACAAGCACCGCAAACGTGCCAACGAGATTTCCAGCATGGTAGTTATCGGAGATGTAATGGATAAAGACATTGTCATTATCGACGACATCTGCGATACGGCAGGGACGCTGAAAAAAGCAGCCGCTCTTTTAAAAGACAAAGGTGCCCGTAGTGTACGAGCTCTCATTACACACCCGGTGTTAAGCGGCAATGCTTACCAAAACATCGAGGACAGTGTGCTGGAAGAATTGATTGTATGTGATACCATTCCATTACAGAAGGAGTTATCCAAGATCAAATGCATCACTACAGCCGAACTTTTTGCCGTTGCCATCCGCAATGCATACGAGAACAAGAGCATTAACAATTTGTTCTTTCACTCGCAGCGGAGGGATAAATAATTCAAAAGTAAAAAGGTAAAATTCAAAAGCGAGGGTCTGGCATTGCTAGATTCTTTACTTGAGTGAACCATTTTGACTTTTGATTTTTGACTTTTTCATTAATTAAACACTCATAAACAATGAAGACAATTACAATCGAAGGACAACTGAGGACCGAACATGGCAAGTCAGCCACCCGCCAGATTCGCTCTCAGGAACTTGTGCCTGGTGTAATTTACGGGGGTGCACAGGAAATTAATTTTTCTGCTCCGGCCAAGGCTTTCAAGTCATTGGTTTATACACCAAATTTCCAGTTGGCAGAAGTAACAGTTGACGGTAAAACCTACCGTTGCATTTTAAAAGATCTGCAATTTGACAAGGTAAGCGATGCGCTGATCCATGTTGACCTGCTGGAACTTGTGGAAGACAAAAAGATCATTGCCCAGGTGCCATTGAAGTTCACAGGTGTTGCAAGCGGTGTAAAAGCTGGTGGCCGTCTGGTACCAAAGATGAAATCACTGAAAGTGAAGACCTATCCAAAGTATTTACGTGAGCAAATTGAAGTAGCGGTAGATGCGTTGGAAATTGGTGGTAACCTGCGGGTACAGGATGTAAAAGACGAGAACTACGAGATCCTGAATTCCCCTCGTATTCCCATCGTTTCTGTTGTTACTACCCGTGCTTTGCGCCAGGAAGAAGCAGCCGCTGCTTCAACACCTGCTAAAGGAGCTGCTTCGAAAGGTGCTCCTGCGAAAAAATAATCACAGAGTAATCACATTAGAATGATTGAAAGGATTGTTTCGAAAGAAACAATCCTTTTTATTTGAGAGAGTTGTGATACCCAAACGTATCAATGGACAAGTAAATGAATGACAAAGGAAGACTTTATCTTTGACCGCATCCGTGAAATCTTCTTATTAAATCTGTGTAAGCTGCGATGAAATTTTTGATTGTTGGCCTGGGAAACGTAGGCCCTGAATATGCACATACACGTCATAATATTGGTTTTGACGTGGTGATGCAATTCGTTACCAAACATGGCGTACAGTTGAAGCAAGAGCGACTTGCTTATGTAGCCGAAGTCCGTTGGAAAGGAAAAACTTTTGTCTGCATTTGTCCTACCACTTATATGAACCTTAGTGGGAAGGCAGTGAAATACTGGATGGATAAAGAAAAGATTGCTATTCAAAATGTTTTAGTTATAGTTGATGATGTTGCTCTTCCTTTAAACAGACTTCGTATCAGAAGCGGTGGGAGTGATGGAGGACACAACGGATTAAAAAGCATTCAGGAAATATTAGGGACAACAGAATACCCGAAACTGCGTTTCGGGATCGGTAATAATTATCCAAAGGGTGCACAGGTGACTTTTGTTTTGGGTAAATGGCTGAAAGAAGAAGAGCTTTTGGTAAAGAAAAAAATAGATACTTGTATCGAAGTCATTGAAGGTTTTGCAACCGTTGGTATCAATCATGTTATGAACAAATTCAATAACATCGAAATATGATTATGACGATAACGATTATTTTATTTACTTTGGCACACCAACAAGTATAAAAGCCGAACTTACAATCCAATCTCTCCTGTGCAAAGCCGTAAATAGTAAGGATAAACAACCCACCAGACTGCGGCGTGTCAGTATCCTTTCTTATTTAACCATAAACCTAAAGTTGTTATGAAAATATTTTGCGTAGGCCGGAATTACACAGATCATGCGAAAGAGTTGAACAATGAAATACCTGATGAGCCGGTCATCTTTATGAAGCCCAAAAGTGCCCTGCTTCAACCTCACACACCTTTTTATTATCCAGAATTTACCAATGAGCTGCATTACGAATGTGAGCTGGTTTTGCGCATTGCAAAAAATGGGAAATACATCCAGGAAAAATTCGCCAATAAGTACTACGATGCGGTCACAGCCGGAATTGATTTTACGGCGCGTGATATTCAGGCTGAGTTGAAACAAAAAGGCCTTCCCTGGGAGAAAGCAAAAGCTTGGGACAACTCTGCTGTCATCGGCAAGTGGGTACCACTGGCCAATCTAAAAGACCGTAATAACATTAATTTTTCCCTGCAGAAAAATAAAGAAGAAGTGCAGAAGGGAAATTCCCAAGACATGCTCTTCGATTTCGATTACATCGTTTCCTACATCTCTAATTTCTTTTCTATCAATATCGGCGATCTCATCTTTACCGGCACACCTGCCGGCGTAGGCGAAATAGTAGTAGGAGATGAAATTGAAGCCTTCATGGACGAGCAAAGCATGCTGACACTGGAGGTGAAATAAATCCCAGGATTATTGATTGGGTGGATTTATAGGATTAGCAAGAAATAAAAGCATTCAAATAAAAAGAGTTGTTCAGGCAAGAACGACTCTTTTTATTTCTGCATAATCTATCAAATCTCTCCAAATCATGGTTCGGACAGGCGTAAATTTGCTGGCTTGCAACAAATTATGATAGACCGCAATTTACTTCTCCATACCTATCGCTTAATGTTCAGTGTGAAGATGATGGCTGAAACCTATGAAGCGAACCGGCCCATCACCAAATACGTTCACTCTACTTC
>DASVSM010000660.1:0-5578 GCA_036388115.1 Flavisolibacter sp. | reverse complement strand
AATGGCCGGCGCCCTGGCTGGCTATTACAAGAAGATCAAAATTGGCCATGTTGAAGCGGGACTACGAAGCGGTGACATCTACTCCCCTTTCCCTGAGGAAGTTAACAGGCGCATCATCGGCACCATGTGCAGCTTTCATTTTGTACCCACGGAGTTAGCCAAGGCAAACCTGCTGAAAGAAAATCATCATCAAAATTTATTCATTACAGGTAATACGGTAATTGACGCTTTGTTATGGGGTGTGGAGAAGGTACGAGCCAATAAGGAAATTGAAAAGAGCTTTTCTTTTTTAGACCCGCAAAAAAAGCTTTTATTGGTAACAGCACATCGCCGGGAAAGTTTTGGAAAACCTTTTATCGATATCTGTGAAGCGCTGCTGGAAATTGCAATTAAGAACCCGGGATTTGAAATTGTTTATCCTGTTCACCTAAACCCCAATGTGCAGGAGATTGTGCATGCAAAACTAAAAGACCAATCAAATATTCACTTGATCAAACCAGCAGATTATCCTACACTCATCTGGCTTATGGACAAATGTTATTTTGTTCTGACAGATTCAGGTGGTATTCAGGAAGAAGCACCATCTCTTGGTAAACCCGTGATTGTTTTACGAAATGTTACGGAACGCCAGGAAGGCATCGATGCAGGAACAGCGGTTTTGGTTGGCACCGATAAAGATGCCATTGTAAATGCAGCCCGGAACTTAATTGATGATGATGCAGCTTATGAAAAAATGGCAAAAGCAGTCAATCCATACGGCGATGGCACCAGCGCCCAGCAAATAATATCCATCATCATGAACTCACTGTAATGGCTAACCCGGAAATAAGTATTGTTCTGCCAACCTATAATGGCTCCCGGTATATTGCCCGGTCAATTGAAAGCTGTTTGCAGCAAACGTTTCCAAATTTTGAGCTGATCATCGTCAACGATTGCTCTACTGATAACACCCAGCAAATTATCCAGGAATTTGCAAAAAAAGATTCGCGAATCACTGTTATTCATAACATGCTCAACAAAAAATTACCACTGTCTTTGAATACCGGCTTTGAGTCAGCAAGGGGACGGTATTTTACTTGGACTTCTGATGATAATTTTTATGCAGCAAACGCACTGGAAACGATGATTAGTGTACTGAAAAACAGCAATGACGTTGATTTAGTGTATACTGATTATACATTGATTGATGAAAATGATGCGATAACAGGCATACGGGAGTTTGGTAATATCAATGAAAGCTTCAATAAATGGCTGGGATGCGGCGCCTGTTTTTTATATAAGAAAAAAGTGCATCAAACAAATAATGGATATAAGCCGGAAGCATTTCTGATTGAAGATTATGACTTTTTTGTCAGAGCTTACACGCACTATAATTTTCATTATCTGCCACGCACCGATCTGTATTTCTACCGCGAACATAGTTCATCATTAACAGCCACCCAGACGGACTTTATTAATGATGTATCAAAAATGTTCCTGGAGAAAAATCTTTCGGCGCTGGAAAAAAAACTGTCAAGAAAAGAAGCAGGGTTGCTTTACCGCAAATTTGCTGTTTACTATGCCGTACAAAAAAATAATCCTGAAAAATACAAGGCGTATCTGTCCAGGTTAAATTGTCATTCTTCCAGTGAAACATTGAAAACTGTTTTTTTCGTGATGTATAAAAAACTACAACACAGTTTTCAGATCGGAACAGCGGGGTTCTTGTATGTCTTGAAAGTCATGTTCATGCGCAAATAAGTTGCAGAACGGTTTGTTGAAAAAGGACACGATGATATGGGAAACCTGCTTGTTACCTGATTAAAATAAAACTGCCTTTTCGAAGCACATCTCCACAGTGCGTTTTTGCTTTTATCCAATAGACATATACATCACCTGGCTGTAGCTGACCTTTGTAAAATCCATTCCAGCACTGCGAAGGGTGATCTGCTTTAAAAAGCAATTCGCCCCAGCGGTTATAAAGGTTCATGGAAAAATCTTTTACATCTCCCCAATAATTCACACCGAAGCAATCATTTTTGCCATCGCTATTTGGCGTAAAAGCACTAGGCACAGGAAAGCCGGTTCCTTCGGCTCCCTTTTCTACAAAAACAGTAATGCTGTCGCTTACTTCACAACCTTCGGGGGTTGTAATCAAAACGTTATAGGTTGCGGATGAGGTAATGGTTACGACAGGGCTATTGCTTGTTGAGTCTGAAAGACCACTTGCCGGTCGCCATAAAAAGCGGCTTCCACCGTCAACCCGTAAATGAGCCTGCCCTAGAAAACAATTAATATCATTTGATTTATGAACCGATACGAAAGATTTTTCAACCACCGGCAAGCCTACGAAAAGTGAATCTTTAATTCGGCAGCCAATATGGTCGATAATAACTTTATACGTCGTGCTACTCAATGGATAAGCAAGTGTTGTATTACTGGCAGGGCGGCTGATGTAGCCGAGTGGTGACCAGGCATAAAAGTCGCCTCCGGCTGCCGATAATAAAACAGAATCACCTCTGCAAAGCACAGGTTTGGAAGACACAACCGAAAAAACAGGCTTTGCGATGACAGTTACAGTTACGGAGTCTTTTGCTGTGCAATTGTCACTGTTGGTAATAGCAACAAAATATTTAGTAGTAGTATCGGGAGCGGCTGTTACCACTGAACTAACCAAACCTGACAATCCCTGTGAAGGCGACCAATTAAAAACTCCGATGCCATTAGCTACAAGTGTTGCCAAGCCGGTGCGGCAAATTGTTGTGTCATCCGAAAGCGACAATGCAGGCCCCTCGAGATGGGTAACTGAAATGGAATCTTTTCCAACACAACCATTCAAGTTCACTGTCACATAATATAGACCTTCCTTCTTTACAATATACTGTTGAGTAGTCTGGCCATCCTGCCATAAATAGCCTGCTCCTGCATTGCCTGCATCAAGCACTAAACTAACCGATTCACAGATGGCAGTATCAATGCCGAGGTTTGTAACCGGCGACGCTTTCATAGAAACTTCAAAGGAATCGATACTAATGCACCCGCCGCTGGATGACCGCACCCAATATTTTCCTGCAGTTTTTACATAAATTGAGTTTCCGGTGCTTCCGTTACTCCATAAATTGCCTGAGGCTATACGTGAGGTTAATAACACACTATCAGCGGGACAGATACCTTTATACTGGGTTGGACTACTAAGCATTTGTACGACTACTACAGGCTTGCAAAAAGAAGCCTGGGTAGGCAATCCGTCATCGATAGTTAAGCTGATATTATAAGTGCCCGGAGCATTATAAACGACCGGGGGCGGATTCTGAAGCGTTGAAGCTGCAAGACTTGACGAGCCACAGCCCTCAAATTTTAAACGGGTTAAAGTATTGTTATTGACATTGGTAATAAAGCTGTAAAGATCATTCTCCACCCTGAAAAGCTTTGAGATAGAATGCGGAAAACTAAGGTTGCCTGTATTGCCCAGGGAGATTGCGGTAGGCACCGCTGTTAGTGAATTATTGAAGTTCAGCCTTACTATATCGCTATTGTTAGAGTTGTTGACAGCAAAGCCGAAAATCTCATTGCACGATTTATAGATCGTTAAATCCCTTGCACTTCTAAATGTGTTATTTGGATTTCCAAGATTAACTCCTGTTGGTACATTTAAAAGAGAATTCCCAAAGTCAAGCCTGGATAACGAAGAAGTCAATGAGTTAGGGGCACCAGCGCCGCCGGCATTGGAAACAAATGCATGCCAATTACCACCGTTGTTGATGGCGTAGATGCCTGTTGGGTAATCCAAACTACCGATGTTACCTAAATCCGTTGCGGTAGGTGTGTTATTAAAGCTACTTGTAAAATTAAAACGTGTGATTCCACTGGTGATGGCGTTAATTGTCAAGCCATACCAGTTGGCACCGTCCTGAAACACATGCAAATCGGTTGGATAAGCTAAATTGCCGATGTTTCCCCAATTGGTAGCCACCGGAGAGTTGTTTGAAAGTGATGTGCCTAAATCAATTTTTACAATGCGTCCTGTAGGTTTCCCCCCAACGATCAATATATACCATCTGCCTTCATTCTTTACCAACTGTATCCCCTCACAAAAGTCAGGAATAACACCGCCTAAGTTTCCCATATCGAAAGATATAGGCGGATTCAGCAAACTATTTCCGAAGGCAAGGCGAGTTAACTTTCCGGGCATATTGTTCGTTACAAAAGCATAGTAGTTATTTCCATCTTTTGCATAATCCATAAATACCGGCAAAGCGAAACCGAAATTACCGAGGTTGGTTCCAACAGGATTGGTACCACTATTTGCTACACAAAAGTTCCAGTAATAATTTGTGGCACCGACAGATGTATTGGTGATATTAACAGGCATATTCACACAAACTGTATCAGGTGTCAAAAATCCGGCGCCGGCCGTGGAACCGCATTGTCCTGAGATGTTTGAAAAATTTGCATACAGAGCAGTAACTTCCTGCTGGTTTAATGCTCTGTTATACCAGCGTATATCGTCCATTTTCCCTTTAAAAGGAAGTAAATCACCTTGCCACCAATTTCCAAACCGTAAATCACTTGTACAGGAAAGAAACCCGTTAAATGTTGTCGGCTCATTCTTTTTTAAAACGCCATCAATATAGATTTTGTGGCTTGAGCCGTCAAAGCTGATCACAACACAATACCACTTGGTTCTGCAAATCCAATCATTTGTGTTTATATAACTTGAAGAAGAAATATTTGAGCAAGTTGAATTATTTCCAACCAGGTTAGAGCCGATGCCAGGAAAGGGAGGGTAATTGATGAAAAACTGGTATTGTGCTCCGGCCGTTCCCCCTACTGTTGTAAAATCCCGTTTGCCCACCAGGTTTTGCAGGTCATCTGAATTCGACTGAAACCACAGAACGAGGCTGAAAGTAGGTGTTGAGAAGGAGCCATTATCGGGAACTCTGATGTAATCATTAACGCCGTCGAAGAGAAAAGCATTATTGGCATTCCCAAAACGATCTGTGGTTAATTGTGTTCCGTTGACTAATTGGCCATGATGATTATTCCCACTAACGTCATTTGTATTCCCATCAAAGGGAAAATGTGCCACCAGGCCGTTCGCTAAATTGACCTGGCATTTTCCTGGAATAGCAAAAAACAGAGTCAATGCAAAAAAGAGCAGACAGCCTCTCATAAGGTTAAACAGCTTTGGTTGAAGGCTAAAAGTAATACTTTCCGGAACTTAGTCAGCCAACTGCATTTCTTTTTGATAGAACTGATATGCCCTTTGCAATCCTTCCTTTAACGAGATGGTGTATTTCCATCCGGCCTCCTTGATCCGTGAACTATCCATCAGCTTTCTCGGTGTACCATCCGGCTTTTCCGTGTTAAACACAATTCTACCCTTAAACCCGGTAACGTCAGCCACTGTTTCTGCCAGTTCTTTAATGGTTACTTCCTCTCCTGTTCCTACGTTTACCAATCCCTTTCCATCATAGCTGTCCATCAAAAACAGACAGGCATCTGCTAAGTCATCCACATACATAAATTCGCGGTAGGGTTTTCCTGAGCCCCATACCTCTACTTCAGCTGAGCCCTCTTTTACAGCGGTATCAAACTT
>DASVSM010000659.1:0-3639 GCA_036388115.1 Flavisolibacter sp. | reverse complement strand
CCTTCAAAGACAAAACGGTTTGTTGTAAGACCACTATTAATTAGCGCAGGAACAAAAGCAGTGGCGCCGGGTAGGCTTTCCACTTTGACGTTGTTTTTAATGCATTCTCTTACCAATAGAAAAGCCGGATCGGAGATGCCCGGTGTACCTGCATCAGTAACAACGGCCATTACTTTGCCGGCGGTTAACTGATCGATTAAATGTTGAAGGATCTTATGTTCGTTGTGCTGGTGATAAGGTGTGAGTGGCTTTTGAATTTGATAATGATTCAAAAGTTTGGAAGTGGTTCTTGTATCCTCTGCAAGGATAAGATCTACCTGTTGCAGCACTTCAAGGGCTCGAAGCGTAATGTCTTTAAGGTTGCCAATGGGAGTGGGAACAAGGTAGAGCATGAGTTGGTTACTAGGTAAATACGTTAATTGTTTAACAAGCGGTCAGTACCACAGCACCTGTTAATTTACTAACGTATTCACTTCAATTTCATAATACTCCATTACAGGGTTCGCCAGCAGCTTCTTACTTGCTTCCTGCGCGATGCTTCTGGCTTCTTCTTCCGAGGCAGCTTCTATCTGAAGCGAAATGTGTTTGCCTACACGTACATCTTCAACTGAACCCAGTCCTAAATTTTTCAACCCGCCTAAAACGGCTTTCCCCTGCGGATCTAACAATTCTTTCAGCGGCATGACGTGAACCTGAACGGAGTATCTCATTTGTGGTGAAGCTTTAAAGTTTGAGCAGCAAATTTAGGTTAGTCGCGTAATGTCCGGCGCTTAAAAATAATTTCTTTGTTCACGATCTGCTAAGCCGTAATGTCAAGTGTTTTGTCATCATTGGTAGGAGCGATTGGTGCAGGAACTTTTGAGAAGGCAGAAAAAATAAGGTAGAGAACAAAAATGACCGGGATGGCAAACCATTGGGCGGACACAAGGCAAATGAGGGAAATAGAAATCAGAATATACTTCAGCAAATTATTCCTGAACGAGAAGTCTTTGAATTTAATAGCAATGAATGTGCGGTTGCAAACCATCAGAAAGCTTAAAACGATAACCGTTCCGTATAAAATCCATGGATTGATAAAAAGTCTTTGCAAGCCGAAATATTCATACCAGATGATTAATGGAAAAGAAGCGACAACCAAACCTGCTGCAGGAGAGGGAACACCTTTAAAGCTATCGGACTGGTTGGTGCTGACATTAAATTTTGCCAGTCGCCATGCAACAGCACAGGTAAAAATAAATGCAGGTAACAATAGCATGAATGATGTGTCTAAACCATTTGTTCCCTCTGCATAGCCCAAACGTAAAAGCTGGTAAATGATCAATCCGGGAGCAACACCAAAACTTACCACGTCGCTTAAAGAATCAAGTTGTTTTCCTTTGTCGGTAGATGCTTTCAGCATGCGGGCAAAAAAGCCATCAAAGAAATCCACGGCGGCAGCAAAAAAAATAAACAGTGCTCCAAACGCCATTCTTTCAGGAAATACAACTTCGGTTGATCCCGCTTCATCAAGAGATACAATACCGCTATTGCTTTGCATGATAAAAGTGATAGCAATACAGCCAAAGAATAAATTAAGCAGCGTAAAAAGATTGGGAACCTGTTTCATAAACCTGCATTCACCAATTGGATAGGGTGAATAAGCAAATATAAAAGAAAGCCCTCCGAAGAGGGCCAAGTTTATTTTTTCATGAAGGCTTCTATTTCTTCCACGGTAATAGGTATTCCTTCAAACAAATCAACGTTGCCATCTTTGGTGATCCATACATTATTTTCAATGCGGATGCCAATGCCTTCCTCCTCAATATAAATTCCGGGCTCAACGGTGAGCAGCATGCCTTCCTGAATGGGTTCGGTCCTTGTTCCCAAGTCATGCACATCAATTCCCAAATGGTGAGAAATGCCGTGATAGAGGTACTTGCGGTAAGCCCGGTTATCTTGGTCTTCGTTCTTGAAATCTTCGTCTTTCAGAAGACCGATCTTCATAAACTGCATAGTGGCCTCATCACCCACTTTTTCGGTATAATCAATGATGGAGATGCCAGGCTTCAATAAACTCTTTGCATAATTGTGCAAATGCAGGCAAGCATTGTAGACTTCTCTCTGGCGTGGCGTAAATGTTCCGTTTACAGGAATTGTTCTTGTGAGATCGGCTGCGTAACCACCGTATAGTGCACCAAAATCCATCAGGATCAATTCGCCATCTTTACACTCCTGGTTGTTGGAAACATAGTGTAAGGTTCTGGCCCTGTCGCCGCTGGCAATAATACTTCCGTAGGCTTCGCCATCTGCCCGCTGACTGATGAATGAATGAACAATCTCCGCTTCAATTTCATACTCCATCACACCTGGACGAACAAACTGCATCACCCTTTTAAAAGTACTTGCGGTTATCTCAATGGCTTTCTTTACAACTTCAATTTCATGTTCGGTTTTAACGCCCCGAAGTTCCTTCATGATCTTCGCTGCACGGTCGTATTGATGCAACGGATAGCGGGATCTCATTTCGTCAACAAAGCGGTAATCTCTTGTTCTGACAAGACTTGCTTTGCGATCGTTTTCATTTGTATCTAAATAAATAGTATCCGCCAGATGGATCCATGGTTGTAGCAAACCGTCCAGGCTGTCTAACCAAACGATGGTTTGCATCCCGCTGTTAGCAGTGGCTTCGTTTTTCCGCAGCCGTTTACCGTCCCATTTTTCCTTCAGTTCATTTGGCCGGACCAACACCAACACCTCGCGGTATTTTTTATCAGGGTTATTAGGGAAAAGAATGACCATACTCTCTTCCTGCTGAATACCACTTAGCCAATACAGGTCACTGTTTTGCTGAAAGGTGTAGATCGCATCACCATTGCGGGGCACCTCATCATTGCTCACAAATATGGCAATGCTGTTCGGCTTCATCTTCTCTACAAATCTTTTTCTGTTCGTAATAAATATTTCCGGGTTCAGGGGTAAATTTTTCATTTCTATTGATTGTGTGCAGGGCCAAATTAACCCAATTGATGAAAACTTTCTTCAAATAAACACTTTTTAGTGCCGGTCTCGCTTCGTGTACGTTTAACACGTGTGGTTAGTACGATTATTGTTTCCGCCTTACCTTTGTCGCCTAACAATAAACGATTGCTTCTTATGTCAGTACCTACTATTATTTCATTCTCTACGGAGACTCTGCTACGCATTGGGTTAAAGAATACGGAAAGCATCCATTATCAACTAACCCCCGAAGAATTAGTGCAGGACACATTGCGGATTGGTGAAGGTGTGTTGACTGATACCGGAGCCCTGGCTATTCGCACCGGTGAGTTCACAGGCCGTTCTCCACAAGACAAGTTTACCGTGAAAGACGAAACCACAGAGGACACGGTACACTGGAACAATTTCAACATCCCTATTGAAGAAAAGTATTTCCACATTATTCACAAGAAGATCACCGATTATTTAAACAGAAAAGAAGAATTATGGGTTCGTGATTGTTATGCCTGCGCTGATCCGCGTTATCGTTTAAATATTCGTGTTATTTCTGAAAAACCATGGACCAACCTGTTTGCCTATAACATGTTTCTTCGTCCGACGGAAGAAGAGTTAGATGAGTTTAAAGCGGAATGGCATGTGATCTCTGCTCCTGACCTGAAACTG
>DASVSM010000658.1:0-3534 GCA_036388115.1 Flavisolibacter sp. | reverse complement strand
GAACTCGCGAGCAATCACGACAAAGCAGGCGTCATTGAAAAGTATTGTTTCCTGCTAGGATCAGAAAATGAATTAGGGATCAAGGACATAAACTTTGATGGCGGTATAAGGATAGGAAGTGCCTACGCCCAACTTTATACGCTGGCCGATGCCGGGGACCTGCCGGCCTTCTGCGGGTCACGGATCAACTATGATAAATACTCTACCGACAAAACAAAGTTCAGCGTAGGCTTTGCCTCGCCCCTTGGACAGCTACTACCCTGCAATCATATTTACAACCAATACCTTTTTGTTGAGGATGCAGCAAAGACCATTCAACGGCTGGAAAGCAAAAAGCTTCGTCTGCAATCCCTCTCCGCCTATTCAAGGGAGAATGCCATTGGCCGTGAGGCCGTAAATGAATTCC
This sequence comes from Flavisolibacter sp., assembly GCA_036388115.1. GTDB lineage: Bacteria > Bacteroidota > Bacteroidia > Chitinophagales > Chitinophagaceae > Flavisolibacter. The sequence goes on along the minus strand of DASVSM010000658.1, from coordinate 3,128 downwards.
TGAACGAAGCGATTTCGCAAGGAAGATTACCGGTGAAGGCGCATTTTAATGTGCTGGTGTGGACAGAGAATAAGGAGGAATTAAAGGATTTAAAAAACCTGGTGTCGAGTGCCCTTGCCCAGATGGACGCTGTGCCCAAACAGGAACTGGATGGTGCGCCACAGCTCTACTGGGCAGGCCTGCCAGGAAATGAAGCCGACTTTCCGATGAATGACACATTCGATACGTTTTCAGAACAGGCCTGTTGTTTCTTCAATCTCGAAACAGCTTATCGTTCATCCTTATCGCCGATTGGGCTTCGATTGGGAGACCGTTTAAGTGGCAGGCCGGTGCATGTCGACATATCAGATGAGCCTATGAAAAAAGGCATCTGCACCAACCGTAACAAATTCATTCTTGGCCCTTCGGGTAGCGGTAAATCGTTCTTTACTAATCACATGGTAAGAAGCTACTACGAACAAGGCACGCATGTCGTCCTGGTGGATGTAGGCCATTCCTACCGCGGGCTGTGTGAGATGGTGAAAGGTTACTACTTCACCTACAATGAAAAGAATCCAATTAAGTTCAATCCATTTTATATAGGTGAAGGTGATGTGCTGGACACGGAAAAAAAGGAAAGTATTAAAACTCTTCTACTAGCACTTTGGAAAAAAGACAATGAAAGTTTTAATCGTAGTAAAGCTGTAGCGCTTTCCAATGCGCTACAGCTTTACTACGAACACCTTGAAAAGGACGATTCGATTTTTCCCTGCTTTAATTCATTTTACGAGTTTCTGCAAACAAGGTTTGTGCAAGTATTGAAACAGGACAAGGTGAAGGATAAAGACTTTGATGTTTCCAACTTCCTCTATGTGCTAAGGCCCTATTATAAAGGTGGCGAATTTGACTACCTGCTCAATGCAAAGGAGAACCTTGATTTGCTTGGGCAACGATTCATCGTCTTTGAACTGGATAACATCAAAGACCACCCCATTCTTTTCCCGGTGGTAACGATCATCATCATGGAGGTTTTTATTTCCAAGATGCGCAAGCTGAAAGGGATCCGTAAGATGATCCTGATTGAAGAAGCTTGGAAGGCAATTGCCAAAGAAGGCATGGCCGAATACATCAAATACTTGTTTAAAACCGTCCGCAAGTTCTTTGGTGAAGCGGTAGTGGTAACCCAGGAAGTAGAAGATATTATTTCCTCGCCAGTTGTGAAGCAGGCCATCATCAACAACAGCGATTGCAAAATCCTTCTTGACCAATCAAAGTACCAAAACAAGTTTGACCAAATTCAGGAGTTGCTAGGTCTTACCGACAAGGAAAAGGCGATGGTGCTTTCGATTAACAAAGCAAATGATCCTTCGAAGAAGTATAAGGAAGTCTTCATTTCCCTTGGCGGTGTTTTATCGAAAGTCTATCGAACGGAAGTGTCGCCTGAAGAATACCTCGCCTATACCACCGAAGAAACAGAAAAAGTGAAGGTCGGACAGTGGGCGAAGAAGTTCGGTGGTGATATGACGAAAGGTATTACTGCTTATGCAGCGGAACTTAAAAATGAAAAGAAATGAAAAAAGCAATGCTATTGATGGCGATTGGTTTTGTTGTGGTAACGATATCAGTGTTTTTTATCTATCCTTATTTACGGTATACAACACCTGTCAATCTGGAAGGTGCATATATCCGGTATGCTGAACATGAATTTGGAAAGGAATGGGATACGTTGGTCATTAAAAAAACCGGGGCATCACGTAATGGCTACCACGTCGTCCGTAGATGGAAGTATGAGCGGGTGCTTGATAGCAAGGTTCTTACTCCTGAGTATAAGCGAATGAAGACTTCCATTCAATTTTTGGAAGACGAGGGATTGTTTGTAGAGGAGGAAAGTGGTATTAGGTATTCCTTTAACAACAACAAGAATGAACTGCTAGCCGGAACGACAATTTACAAAAAGATAAAATAAGAACTTATGAAGAAGCAAGCCGTATGTGTTGTACTGATACTGTGTTGCACTTTGCTCCCAATACAAAAAGTGAATGCCCAGATTGCCATTGCCGAAGTGATTGCACAGGCTGTGAAGAGAGTGATTAAAGCTGTTGATTTAAAAATTCAGCGGCTGCAAAACAAAACCATCTGGCTACAAAATGCGCAGAAAACGTTTGAGAATGAAATGTCAAAATTAAAGCTTAACGAGATTACCGATTGGTTAGAGGCCCAACGTAAGCTATATGATGACTATTTCCAGGAACTATGGAAAGTGAAAGCAGCATTAGCTTATTATGGAAGAGTAAGAAGTATTATTGAACGGCAGGTTCAGATTGTAAATGAATATCGTAGTGCTTGGGGATTATTCCGGCAGGATAGAAATTTTACAGTTGATGAGTTGGACGCGATGTATTCGATCTATACCGGGATGCTCAGCGAAAGCAGTAAAAACATAGATGGGCTTTTCCTGGTCATCAATGCCTTTGCGACGCAAATGAGCGATGCCAAGCGATTGGAGATTATCAATCAAACAGCAGATGCCATTGAACAGAACCTCTTGGATGTAAAACAATTCAATGAGCAAAATAAGATGGTATCTATTGAACGGGCTACACAAAAGGGCGAAATTGATTACGTCAGAAAATTGTATGGATTATGAGAACAAAACTATTGATAGTAATGCTAATCTTTTCAAGCGTTATTCATGCACAAAACTGGCAAGAATGGACGCAGCAAAAGAAAACACAGCGCAAATATTTATTGCAACAAATCGCAGCCCTGCAGGTCTACCTCGGATATGCAAAAAAAGGTTATGTGATTGCGGGCAATGGCTTGAAGGTTATTGGTCAAATAAAAAAAGGTGATTTTGATTTACATGATGAGTTCTTCACATCGTTTCGGTATACTAAATCTGCTATTGTTTCTTCTGCAAAGGTGGCAGCGATTATCAACCGCCAGCTTCAAATTATCAATGAATCGAAAAAAACGATAAAGGCTATTGATGAAACGGATGCTTTTGCGCCGGAAGAAAAATCTCAGGGTAAAAAGGCATTCCAAAATTTACTAAGCTCCTGCATTGAAGTAATAGTTGAATTGGTAACGCTAATAACCAGCAAAGAGCTTTCGCTCAAAGATGATGAAAGACTGGAAAGAATTGATGC
>DASVSM010000657.1:0-7906 GCA_036388115.1 Flavisolibacter sp. | reverse complement strand
CGAAGGCTGGTTTGATTTAGCCTAACAGTTATAAACGCCCCGAAAAGGCGTTCTATGTTTGTGCTGCAATCAACCAATATCCGGCCATCGCGGCCACTTATTAAAAACCGTTGCCCTTCGCTGATACAATAATTGGGGTCGCAGCCAAAACTAACGTTCCTGTGAAAAACCAATAAATATTGTATCAAATTTTGAACTAACTAACTGAAGTGACGGCTGCCGTGGCAGCCTTCTCTTTTTACCAATATGAAAAAATTCGTTGTCTTCATATTTACCTTATTTCTTTTGGTTGCTGCCGAATACTATTTACTTACTGAAATCTTCGCCCGCAAAAGGCTTCCGGTGATGGCAGCCAGTTTAGCCATTGTTTTGCTGTGCATTTTTATTTTTCTCCGATTCTTCAGAAAGACAGTGACTTCCGCCTGAAAGACTTCTTTGTTCAGCAACCGAATTTTGTATATTCGGCCACTCTTACATGCGTAAACCGGATATCAGATACTGGGTTTTGTGGTTGTTTCTGCTAGGGGTCCTCGTCATTGTTTTCCTGCAGGTTATTTCCGGCTATAATATTACCCGTCTTTTAGAGGGCAACCGGCAGTTGACCAGCGAAATGAACGTGCAATACAACCTGCGAAAACTGCAAAGTGATGTGGTTACTGTAGAAAGTGATATCCGTGGGGTCGTCATCAGCGGCAACCGGCAAGGACTGACCGATGTCGAAAATAAAATTCAATCCATTACGGTCGAACTGAAGAACCTGCATCAGACATTTACTTCAGGGCAGGTTAATACACAATTAAAGGCGCTGGATACTTACGTGCAGGAAAAAATCAATTTCAGCCGGCAGGTACTAACCACGTTTGAGAGAAACGGGAAAACACCTGCCGAGGAGATGATCAACACGAATCGTGGAAAAGCCCTTCGCGATAGCATTGAAATTACTTTAAACAAGCTTGACAGCTTACGCAAAGCAGAATTACAAACCATTACGGGAGATATTGAAAATACCGGCAATACCGCCCGTCTCTGGGGCCTTGTTATCGCTATCGTAGCTCTTTTAGCGGTTGTTTCTGCCTTCTGGTACATCCTAAACCAGGGCAAGCAACAGCAAAAGATGATCAACCTCCTGAATGAGTCGGATAAAAGAAACAAGGAAGTTGCCAATATGAAAGAGCAGTTCCTGGCTAATATGAGCCACGAGATCCGCACACCCATGAATGCTATGCTTGGGTTTACCAACTTGTTGCGGCGGACCAGCTTAAATGCAGACCAGCGGCAGTACGTTCAAAACATTCACTCTGCCGGTGAAAACCTGCTTGCCCTGGTAAACGACATTCTTGACCTTTCAAAGATTGAAGCCGGCATGATGTCGCTGGAGGAAACCCGTTTCAGCCTGCACAGCCTAGTTAGTTCGGTAAGTGCCATGTTCAGTGAAAAAGTAAAAGAAAAAATGCTGGGGTTCAACATTCTTATTGATACCAATGTGCCTGATATTTTAACCGGCGATGCTGTTCGGCTAACCCAGATTCTGGTGAACCTTCTGAACAATGCAGTGAAGTTTACAGAAGAAGGTAAAATAGATGTCCATATTTCGTTGCTCGAACATACCGACGAAAAAGTGCGGGTACGCATCAGCATCACCGATACCGGCATTGGTATTTCAAAGGAAAAACAACAAACCATTTTCGAACGTTTTCAACAGGCCGAAGCCGAGACCACAAGGCGCTTTGGCGGCACCGGTTTAGGTCTCGCCATTGTTAAGCAACTTATTACTTTACAGCAGGGTACAATTGAGTTAAGAAGCGAACCCGGCAGAGGTTCCGAATTTGTCGTTGAACTAACCTATACCGTTCCCGACCTGAACCAGCTTTACGAAGCTGCGCTATCTGCACAGGAAGAAGCGGTGCCTTTGCAAAAGATCAGTGTTTTAATTGCAGAAGACAATGCCATGAACCAGCAGTTGATTTCTCACCTGATGAAGAGCTGGGACATTGACCATGTTATTGTAAACAACGGAAAAGAGGCGATAGATGAGTTAAAAAGCCGTCACTACTCTATTGTCCTGATGGATATTCAAATGCCGGAAATGGATGGATACGTTGCCACACATGTTATCCGAAATGAAATGAAATTGTCCATTCCGGTAATTGCCATGACAGCACATGCCATGACCGGTGAAAAAGAAAAGTGCCTTCAATTAGGGATGAACGACTATGTGTCCAAGCCAATTAAAGAAACAGTTCTGTATAATATGATTGGCCGGCACGCACAAAATATTCCGGAAGAAAGCGGGCAGGTATTACAGCACATCCGACTCGAGTACCTGCACTCTTTGTCAGGTGGTGATGCAGAATTTGAAAAACAGTTGTTGGCGCAGTTTCTTCAACAGGCTCCCGAGGAACTACATCAGTTAGAAACCGCCATTGAGAAAAAAGAGTTTACCCTTGTCCGCCAAACAGCCCATAGCCTAAAATCAACGATCGGTTATGTGGGACTGGCTGATGAACTGAACCCTTACCTGGACCGCCTTGAGCATGATGCCACCGCCATGGAAACAAACAATACCAGGCTTGATTTCGATTATGTAAAAAGAAGATGCGAAACTGCTATCGAGGAAGTAAAACTGGTGCTGGAAAGGGGCTCTCTTTAACAAAATCTTTGTTCCTTCCTGCGATAGAAATACAACGGAATTCTTTAGCGATACGTCTAATGTGTGAACCGATGGTTTCTTGGGTTTCGCCGAATCATAATAGGAATTAAGAGGGTGATGAATATTTTTACATCATCAATTAAGAAAATAATCCGCCCGCCGGATTTCAACTTATAAAGAACTTGGTTTCGTATGGTTAAGGGTGAAGCCCTGCTAGTCTTAGCGGGGCACTTTTTTTCTTAAACCAATTTCCCAAAACCTCCAGTAAAAAATATTAAAGAAGCTGCCTGATTACGCCATAACCGGGCTAGCAATGTCCTAATCTATACATCCCCCGTTTTTACGGGGGATTCTTTTTCTGAACCATGATTTGGTGGGTTTTGCCGATTAGCAGGAAATGAGAATAGTCTTTATAACGCAAGGGTTGTTCGCCATCGAACGACTCTTTTATTTCCTATCAATCCATTCCATCCTATAAATCCAGGTTCAGAAGTTACTCCGGTGCATATCCCACTTTCTTTGCCGCCATGAGTTGTTTATCGCGTCTCACCTTGTCCCAGTATTTCTTATGTACAAGTAACATTCCGAAACTTTCGCCGTCGTGTTTATCCAGATATTTATGGTGCATTTTATGTGCCCATCTGATGGCCCTGATGTAGGTATTCTTGCTCCGGCTGAACCACTTGAACCGCTGATGGATAATAACATCATGAACCAAAAAATAGGCAGCTCCGTACATCATTATGCCAAAGCCAATGGCCTGCATCCACCACACGTTGTTATAGGTTCCAAAACCAATAAGGCACATGCTGGGTATGGCGAATATGACAAAGAACCAGTCATTCTTTTCAAAAAAGCCGGGCTCCTTCTGGTGATGATCGCGATGCAGGTACCATAAAAAACCATGCATCACATAGCGGTGCGTTAACCAGGTGATTCCTTCCATCACGAAAAACGTTCCCAACAAAACCCCGATATAATACAATGTGTTCATCTTTCTCCATTTAAACTAAACAACTACATACGCTCTTTTCCACCACGCCTCAATTTGCGGAAAAGCCAGCTTAAACCAGGTGGTGAAGGCAGCAGGTTTCTCTTCAATCAGCAAACCAATTTCTTCCATGCTATGGTAAGCGAAGGCTGCCACTTCCTCGCTGTTTGGCTTAATCTCACCATCATATTCACCTGCAAACACATGATCGTATTCGTGTTCGACCAGGTTGTTTTCCACGTCTGCTTTGTATGTAAAAGCAAATATTTTTTTTAATGATGTTACAAAACCCAGTTCTTCGTTCAGCCTTCGTTCGGCTGCGTCTTCTACACTTTCCCCAGGAAAAGGATGACTGCAGCAGGCATTGGTCCATAACAGGCCGCCATGATATTTCTGGGGTGCCCTTTGCTGTAACAGCATCTTTCCTTCCCTGTCAAAAATAAAAACAGAAAAAGCCCGGTGTAAAAGGCCCTGCCGGTGCGCTTCCATCTTTTCCATCACACCTATTTCTTCGTCCTCTGTAGTTACCAATATAACTTCTTGCTTTCTCATTCAATTAACCGTAATCTATTTTTTACACTGGCACGAATAACAATGTAGGCTTTGTGATAATTAGGGATCCGGACTCGCTGTTGCAAAATACGCTGGGGCTCAATTTGCTTTATTTTTTTAAACAACGAATAGTAATATTTATAAGCAACATATACACCAAACCTTGCTTTTAGCGGCAGAAGTAAAATTCCTTTGTACGCATCTCTGAAATCCTGCTCAATATCTTCCTGTATTTTTTGTTTGTCGGCTTCCGTAAAGTTGTGAAAATCGCAACCAGGAAAGTAAACCCTCGAAAGGTCAATAAAGTCAGCTTTTATATCACGCAAAAAATTGACTTTTTGAAAAGCAGCCCCCAGCGCCTTAGCCGACTGCTTTAGGCCTTCATACATGCGTTTATCGCCTTCACAGAAAATGTAAAGACACATCAGCCCCACTACTTCTGCCGACCCATAAATGTATTCCTCATAGCCCTGGCGGTCGTAGCGGTTTTGGGTCAGATCGCTTTCCATGCTGGTAAAAAAAGCACGGATCAAGTTGTGGTCGATATTGTATCGGTTAACTGTGCGCTGAAAGCTATTCAGAATGGGATTAAGACTAATACCTCTATCAACAGCATCAAATGTTTCTATCTTGAATTGCGCTAACAAAGCTTGTTTATCGTGGCCGTGAAATGTATCTACAATCTCATCTGCAAAGCGAACAAACCCATAAATATTATAGATCGGCTGCTGCAGGTCGCGGTGCAATAATTTAATAGCTGATGAAAAAGAAGTACTGTACCGGACTGTAACCTGCCTGCTGCATTCGCCACTCACACTATGAAATAAATCCACTGTCATACGGAATCTTATTTGAGCACTTTGATTAACTCTTTGGATACTACTTCGCCACTGATTAAACTGGGTGGCACGCCAGGGCCGGGAACAGTAAACTGCCCGGCGTAAAACAGGTTCTTCACCTTTTTACTTCTGCAGGAGGGACGGAAAATGGCTGTTTGACGCAGGGTATTGGCAAGCCCGTAAGCGTTGCCTTTATACGAATTGTATTCGGAAACAAAATCGGACACGGAAAAGGTCTTTTTGAAAATGATGGCGTCAGCAATCGATCGGCCTGTATGCTTTTCTAAACGCTGAATGACTTTCTGAAAATAATGCTCTCTTATTGTCTCCGTATCTCCTTCGAGACCTGACGCCACCGGAATCAGCACCACAATATTTTCGCAGCCTTGTGGTGCCACTGTTTTATCCGTTTTGGATGAAACACTTAAATAGAATAATGGTTCTTCCGGCCATTGCGGAGTAGTATAAATTTCTGTTGCGTGTTTGTCGAAGGGCACGTCAAAAAACAGGGAGTGATGAAGCACATTGTCCAGTTTTTTGTTTAACCCCACATAATAAAGCAGGCAGGAAGGAGCCAGTACTTTTTTGTTCCAGTAAACCCCGCTGTAGGTTCTGTATTGCTGCGGCAAAAGGTGCGATTCTGTAAACTGGTAATCGGCACCGCTGATAATGGCATCTGCTTCATATACCGCTTTGTTGGTAATGAGCCTTTTTGCATTTCCGCTTTCAATAATAATCTCTTGCGCAGCTTCTCCAAATTTAAATTCCACCCCCAACTCTTCAGCCAGGTCCTGCATAGCTTTTACAATGCTGAACATGCCACCCTCCGGATACCAGGTGCCACCAACAATATCCGCGTAATTCATCAAACTGTAGAGTGCCGGCGTGTTTTGTGGTAATGCACCCAGGAATAAGATGGGAAATTCCATAAGCTGGCGCAAACGGGTATCCTGGAAATGTTTTGCAACATGTGATTTGATGGACGTAAATACATCCAGTTTGAATACGTTCTTTACCACGTTCCAGTCCAAAAATTCCGCCAGCGACTGACCAGGCTTGTACACTAAATCCTGCATGCCAATCTTGTACTTAACAGCCGCTTCCAGCAGGTAATTGTCGAGCTTCTCCCCCGCTCCTTTTTCAAACGATTCAAATGTTTTCTTCAGTGCAGAGTAATCAGCGGGGATATCAGTAAAATCGTTCTCCCAATACACGCGGTAAGATGGGTTTAAACGAACGAGCGAATAATAGTCGGAAACTTTTTTTCCAAACTGTTCAAAATAGCGCTCAAACACATCAGGCATCCAATACCAGCTTGGGCCCATATCGTAGGTAAAGCCATTGGTTTTTAACTGCTGGGCCCTCCCGCCTGCTGTAGCATTCTTTTCTACAACGGTCACTTTCCACCCTGCCTTCGCCATAAAGGCCGCAGATGAAAGCCCCGCAAACCCAGCCCCTATAATAATTACATGCTTACTCACCTGTCTATTTGCTTTTGTAAGAGTTTTTTGGCAAAGTGAATACGGCTCTTTATCGTTCCCAGGGGTTCGTTAAGGGCCAACGCAATTTCATGGTATTTGTAGCCATGCAAATACAGCAGGCAGGCCTTTTTAAAGATAATAGGTAAATGGTATATGGCTCGATTAATTTCCTTCAGCCTCATTGTTGTTTCAGAAGAAAGGGCATAAGGCGAAAGCGATTGCTTAACAGTGTCCATCACCAGTTTTTTCCGGCCATTGCGTCGGTAATCATTGATAAATATATTCCGCATAATGGTAAACAACCAGGCTTTGATGTTGGTACCGGGTTCATATTTATCCCGATAGGTAAAAGCTTTACAAAGTGTTTCCTGGCAAAGGTCCTTTGCTGATTCATGATCCTTTGTTAAGGTGATGGCAAAAGGCTTTAAGCCATCTGCATTCGTTAAAACCAAGCTATTGAATTCTTGCGTACTCATCTTGTTTAAACTTTACTATATCAAAATTAAACAAGAAACTTGAAAAAAAGATTATTTTGTTTAAAATTTTATTTTAAAGTCTAAACAGAAGCGGCTGCTTAGAGTTGATTACTTAACCGAGTTGATATACGCTTGAACGTTTTCTAAAGATTGAAGAAGTTGAATATTGGGGAAAGAAACCCGTTTAACCAACTGGGCAACGAAGCCGGAAATAACAATGGCGGCGCCGTTCGAATCGGCTTCCAGTTGTTGCAGGAACCGCTGGAATTTTGTTTGCCCGGGGAAGGAACTTAAGTGCAGATATAGATATTGCGGAGGGCGAACCTGAAGAATATATTGAATGTCCTTTAAGGGAACATTTGCTCCGAGGTAGATGGTTGGCATTCCTCTCTTGCGGAGCAGGTAGTAAACGTAAAGCAGGCCAAGCTCATGATGCTCTCCTTCAGGGAGACATAAAATAAATAACGGCGATTCGGCCTTTGAAAGTGGAAGCCCATCAATTGCATAGATAATTTTTTGCCGGATAATGGCAGAAACAATGTGCTCCTGCACGGGTCTGAGCCGGTTGGTTTGCCAGAGAATACCAACCCTTTCCAGGAAAAGGAAAATAATGTTGGTAATGACCTTTTCTATGCCATGCTCCCCTATTTGCTTTGAAAGCAATTGTTCAAATTCATTGCTTTTCAAATCAATCATACAACCAATAAGCTCATTAATGATATGTTCTTCCCGGGCATCAGACTGTGGCAATTTCAGCACTGCCTCTGTGCGCTGTTCGGGTTGCATCTCGTCAATTTTCGAGATCTTATAACCATACTTATTTAAGAGGGCCACCGTTAACAGCGTTTTTAGCTCCTCGTTGTTGTAGCGTCGGATATTGGTAGTGGTGCGGGAGGGCTGTAAAAATCTGTACCGCT
>DASVSM010000656.1:0-1788 GCA_036388115.1 Flavisolibacter sp. | reverse complement strand
ACTCAATCGTAAAAAAATAAATTTCTCCGCAATGCACGGAAACCGCCTTTAAGTGAACCGGCTTTGTTATTATTGCACCACCCAAGCTGCCATGAAGAAATATTTGGAACAGATCTGCTGGGCAACTGCGCTGGTGTTGCTCTTCTTTATGAATCCTTCTATTGATACTCCTTCGTTTTGCTTTTTTAAACTGATCGGGCTGAATGGCTGCCCTGGTTGTGGCATCGGTCATTCAATTCATTATGCCTTGCACTTTAAGTTTACACAGGCAATGGACGAACATACTTTGGGTATTCCGGCTGCCTTGATTATCCTGTACAAAATTTTTGAACCACTGAATCCACTAAAACAAACTGAAAATGGACCAACAACAAATGCTTATGATGCTTCCGGGACTGCAACCCGATGAATTAGCCGTTATCCAGAGCCTCACAAGAGAAATGACGGATGCACAACAGCGACAGTTTTTTTCTTTTTATACAGGCAAACGAAAAGAACAACAAAACCTGATGATCATGGCGATCATTGGCTTTTTTGGCGTCGCCGGAATTCACCGGTTTATGATAGGGGATACAGGTATGGGAATCCTTTACCTGCTTACTGCCGGACTTTGTGGGATCGGAACGATCATTGACCTTGTCAATATAAAAAGTATGACGTCGGAATATAACCAAAAGCAAGCCCTGGAAGCGGCAAATATGGTTAGAATGATGACGATGTAAACAAGCAGTATTTATTAAAATTACCAGGTAATTGGTGTTGTTTTAATTTAGCGTGCCAATCCAAATGGTTATTGAACCAGTAGATTTATAACAATGACTTCTCTTTATGGCAGCTAAAGACTTGTATGCAGTTTTGGGTGTGGGTAATGATGCTTCAACCGATGACATTAAAAAAGCATATAAACAGCTCGCCCGCCAATTTCATCCGGACTTGAACCCTGGAAACGATGAAGCGTATCAGAAATTTCAGCTCATAAATGAAGCCAACGAAATATTGACAGACCCGGACAAGCGAAACAAGTATGACCGGTACGGCGATAACTGGAAACTGGCAGAACGGTTTGAAAAAGAAGGGCAGTGGCGGGTGGAAGATACTGCCGGCGCTTTTGGGCGTAGAAGCTTTTTCGGCAAGCTTTGGCGTAAGCATTTTTAATCATCGGCAAAGCTTCCTTTGGTGATTTTCTGGAGTGTATTGGCTTCTAATAAAGCCTTTCCAAAATTCTTCAACGGTTACAAAGCCCTCAGCAGTATTTACTGTTAAATGATAGAAAATAATGATAACGACTTCCTATTTGGCTTTAACTTTAAACTGATATGAAACGCAACCTGCTTATTCTGACGCTGCTTGTTCTTTTTAGCTGTAAAAAAGAAGATGAGATTGGCGATAGCCAATTGCCGGTGATTATGCTGACAACACCCACCAACAACCAGTCTTTTACAGCCGGACAAAACATTACGATAACCGGAACCATCACCGACAATTTAAAGATCAGGGAATCTCACCTCGAAATCATCAACACCACGACAGGTGCTTTTTTAACGCATGAGCATTATGCACCTGATGCTCCAACTTATACCTTATCAAAAACCTTTGTTGCGCAGGCAAATTCTACTTACAAGATAAAAGTAGAAGCAGAAGATACAAATGGCAACAAGGCAAAGGCTGAAGTGACTGTTATCTCAAACTGACATAAAACCGGTAAAAAAGAAAAAGCTGTCCCGCAAAGGCAGCTTTTTCTTTTTGCAGCACCGACACAACAGGAGACCGACACTAACCCCCGGGAAA
>DASVSM010000655.1:0-2622 GCA_036388115.1 Flavisolibacter sp. | reverse complement strand
TATCCAGGGTGATGTCGCTGATGGCCAACTTCATGGGCGCAGTGGCCGCCGTGTCCGGATTTTTGGCTTGATCGGTAACAAAGGCATCAACAATGAACTGGTAATTAAAGGTGGTATCCGGAAGCACCCTTTTTATTTTCGCTGTGATGTTCTGCAGCTCGATTTCTTTTACCTCAATTTCATTTGAAAAAAGCTTCATGAAGGCTATATTGGCCTTGATGGTACCACCATAAACAAGGGTGTCTTTTGTCTTATCCTCAATGTAAACATTGTCCAGATGCACATTGCCGGAAAGGCCGAAGCCGATCCGTCCGATGTCCACGCGGGTTTGCAGTTTCTTCTCCAGGTAATTCTCCACCCTTGTGGTTAGAAAGCGCTGGACCGGAGGCGTAAGAATTAAAAGGAATAGCAGGATAATAAAAAGGAAAAGGAACAAAAGCGTTTTCAGAAAGATCCGGCCTATGCGTGCAGGCACACTTCTCTTCTTCTTCGTTATTTCAGTTTTAACGGGTTTATTTTCTTCTTGCATGGCGAATGTTAAGCGACTTAGAATAAGAGGCAAATAGTATTCCTTTAAACGGACTGAGCGAATTTTGGGATGAAATCAATGAATTGGTAGATCGATGGTAGAAACGTAAATACCCTTGTAGAACAATTTCTACAAGGGGTGAAGGTATAAAGAAAAAGCCTCCTGATTTCGGGGAGGCTTTTTCTTTATCGCGAATTTGACGGTATTGATTATTTGCTGTCTTCCTGCGAAACCTTTATCAATTGAGGATTCTTTTGGCTTTCAGGCTTCTGCTAATGTTGTTATGATTGTGAAACTGAACTGGTTTCTCCAACCATATTCCCCGGTATTACCCATTGGTCAAATTCTTCGGGAGAGACATACCCAAGCTTAACGGCCATTTCTTTTAAAGTCGTTCCTTCTTTATGTGCCTTTTGTGCAATCTCCGCCGCTTTGTAATAACCAATTCTTGTGTTGAGAGACGTGACCAGCATCAACGAATTATCAACATGCTTTTTAATATTTTCTTCAATGGGCTCGATGCCTGCCGCACATTTCTCATTAAACGAAAAACAGCCATCACCAATCAGCCTTGCGCTGTGCAGGAAGTTATAGATCATCATCGGTTTAAACACATTGAGTTCAAAATGCCCCAATGATCCGCCGACATTGATGGCCACATCATTCCCTAATACCTGGGCGGCAATCATGGTCAAAGCTTCGGATTGTGTTGGATTTACTTTCCCCGGCATGATAGAAGAACCGGGTTCATTATCCGGAATGAAGATCTCACCAATGCCGGAACGTGGTCCTGAAGAAAGCATCCGTACATCATTGGCAATCTTCATTAAACTAACGGCAACGGTTTTCAATGCACCATGCGCTTCTACAATGGCGTCATGTGCCGCCAGGGCTTCAAACTTATTTTCCGCCGTTCTGAAGGGAAGGCCGGTTAACGCTGCAATATGTCTGGCTACATTCTCAGAATAGCCCTTTGGTGTATTGATACCGGTGCCGACAGCAGTGCCGCCTAATGCCAGCTCAGATAAATGGTCCAGTGTGTTTTTGATGGCTCTTAATCCATGGTCAAGTTGCGACACATAACCACTGAATTCCTGTCCCAGCGTTAATGGGGTAGCGTCCATAAAATGGGTGCGGCCAATCTTCACTACGTGCATAAACTCCTTGCTTTTTGCAGCTAGCGTATTACGCAGTTTTTCAATGCCCGGGATGGTTGTTTCCACCAAAATTTTATAAGCTGCAATGTGCATGGCTGTTGGAAACGTATCGTTGGATGATTGTGATTTGTTCACGTCATCGTTCGGATGGAGCACTTTGTCTTTGTCAGAAAGCTGTCCGCCATTCAACACATGGGCACGATAGGCAACTACTTCGTTCACGTTCATGTTGCTTTGTGTACCGCTTCCGGTTTGCCAAACAACCAGCGGAAAATATTCATCGAGCTTTCCTTCTAAAATTTCATCGCATGCTTTTCCAATCAGTTCCGCCTTTTCTTTTGGCAGAACACCTGCTTCGGAATTGGTAATGGCGGCTGCTTTTTTCAGGTAAGCAAAGGCACGGATGATTTCTTTGGGCATGCGGTTGATGTCCTGCGCAATTTTGAAATTATCGATGCTGCGCTGTGTCTGGGCGCCGTAAAGTGCGTCCACCGGAACCTGCACTTCACCCATGGTATCTTTTTCAATTCGGAATTGTGACATGGCAATTTTTTAAGTGGCGCAAAGATAAGGGAGGTGGCCTCCTTTATCCCCAAGGGCAGGTGTCCATGCACAGAAGGCTGGGTTGAGTAAGCGGCTTTTCTTTTTCGGTTTGTCTTTTACTGCGAAAAAGGTTTCACGCAAAGGCGCAAAGGGAAAGGCGAAGGCGCAACGGAAAGTCCTCTGTGTTTCTCCGTGTCCTTCCTGTCTCTGTGGTTCAAAAGGCTTCATCATGTTCTGAAAGATGAACGGAGCGTCGCAAGAGAAGCTTCATAGTAGTACTGGCCTCTGGCCCAAAACCTACATCAGGCAGCAGGTCACCGTTACATATTTTTGTACACGGCGGCTAAAAATTGTTTCACCGTCCAGGTGCTAAGCTGCCCACCGGGGCCGTTC
>DASVSM010000654.1:0-7167 GCA_036388115.1 Flavisolibacter sp. | reverse complement strand
GCAATTATCTGGTTGCCTTTCAGGCTTATCTTATCACTCGGGCTGCTCATTGTGTTGGGTCATAATTCACTCGACTTTTACGAGGCCGGCCATAAAGGAGGGTTTGATTTCTTTTACAGCCTGGTGCATCGTCCGGGATTGTATCCGGTTGATGCCTCACATGGAGTTTTAGTGCTGTATCCTTTTTTATCGTGGGCAGGTTTAATGATGATGGGTTACTGCTTTGGCAAACTCTTTACGCTTTATGAAGGCGCCGCAAGAAAGCAAATGCTGCTACGCCTGGGCTTTGGCGTGATTGCTTTTTTTATCTTGCTGCGGGCATTTGATGTTTACGGCGACCCTGGCAAATGGCAGGAGCAGAACTCCTTGCTTTATACCCTCTTCTCTTTTATCTCCGTTCAAAAATACCCGCCATCGCTTTTGTACACCTGTGCTACCATAGGTCCGGCGCTTCTTTTTTTAGCACTGGCAGAGGGAGCCAAAAACAGGCTTTCGCGTATCATCACTGTTTACGGCCGGGTACCATTCCTTTACTATGTGCTTCACTTCTTTTTAATTCATATTGTAGCCACCATCTTCTTTTTTGCAAGCGGCCATTCCGTAGCAACGGCAGAGAAATTCTCCGGTGGTTTAACCCCGCTGTTTGTGATCCCCGGTGAAGGTTTTTCGCTGCTGGTTGTTTATGCAGTATGGCTAGGCATTGTGGCTTCTCTTTACCCGGTATGCAACTGGTTCAGCCGGTACAAACAAACGCATAAACAATGGTGGCTGAGTTACCTGTAGTTCTGTAATTTTAGGCATGAAGTTTTTTGTTTTTCTTCTTACCTCTCTGCTCGTTCACAGTCTTCATGCGCAAACAACGGCCGATGTTATCATTAAAAACGGACGCATCCTGGATGGCACCGGCAACTCCTGGTTCTGGGGAGATGTGGCCATAAAAGATGGAAAGATTGTTAAGATCGGGTCCCTGCAAAACATACAGGCCGCAAAAACCATTGATGCCGGAGGGCTGATAGTTGCTCCCGGCTTTATTGACGTACATACACATATTGAAGGCGACGATGTCAAAAATCCAACGGCTGATAACTTCATCTACGATGGGGTAACAACTGTTGTCACGGGCAACTGCGGTTCTTCTAATGTTGATATCAAGACCTATCTCCGGAAATTAGATTCGCTTAAACTCTCTATCAATGTGGCTTCCCTTATTGGCCATAACGATGTACGCAAAGCCGTGATGGGAACTGCCAACCGAAAAGCAACCGAGGAAGAATTAAAAAAGATGGAGGCACTGGTGGAACAGGGCATGCAGGATGGCGCTGTTGGTTTCAGCACAGGACTGATCTACATTCCGGGCACGTATTCCTCTACCGAAGAAGTAGTGCGGCTGGCAAAAGCGGCCGCAAAATACAAAGGCGTTTACGCCTCGCACATGCGGGATGAAGGCGACAGTGTTGTTGCAGCCATCAACGAAGCTATACACATTGGCAGGGAAGCAAAAATGCCGGTGGAGATCTCGCACTTTAAATTAAGCGGCCAGCAAAACTGGGGGCGCAGCAAAGAAACCATTCCACTGATTACCAAAGCAAGGGAAGAAGGCATTGATGTAACCATTGACCAATATCCCTACACGGCCAGCAGCACCAGCTTAAGCACGTTGATACCGGATGAGATACTGGCAGACGGAGCTGACTCTATCAGGGCAAGGCTATCCCGCCCGGAGGTTAGAAAATATGTATCGGAATCCATGCTGAAGAAATTAAAGAAACGCAAGCTGAAACATTTCAGTTATCCCGTGGTTGCCTTTTACCGCGCCGATACCACCCTGAATGGCAAAAGCATAGAACAGGTAAACCTGCTGATGGGCCGCAAGCACAAAGCAAAAGAAGAAGCCGAAACCGTGATGGACATGATGATAAAAGGGGGCGCCGGCATGGTGTTTCATGGCATGGGCGACGAAGACGTAAAACGCATCATGCAATATCCTTTCAACATGTTTGCGTCAGATGCTTCCATCCGCATCTTCAACCAGGGATCGCCGCACCCCCGTGGATACGGGACCAATGCAAGAGTGCTGGGCAAATATGTGCGGGAAGAAGGCGTTATTTCGCTGGAAGAAGCCGTTCGCCGTATGTCGTCTTTACCGGCACAAAAATTTGGCCTGCGCGACAGGGGCCTGCTGCGGGAAGGTTTTGCCGCCGACATCGTGATCTTTGACGACAAAGAAGTGACTGATCTTTCTACCTATGAAAAACCGCATGCGTACGCCAAAGGATTCCGGTATGTGCTGGTGAACGGGCAACTGGTAGTAGAAGACGGGAAGCACAACGGAGCAAGAAGCGGTAAGACCTTGTCGCCGGCAACGAAAGAGAACGATCAGCCTGTTTTATAAAACAACAGCAGGAAGCATGGCTGCTTCCTGCTGTTGACATATTTCCGTTGGCTTATTCCGCCAGGCCAAGCTGCTGCATCAATATTTCATTGGCCGCATAAATGTTTGCTTCGCTGATCAGGCCATCCCTTAAACGATAGGTCACACAGATCGGGTAGTTCACGTCTTTTCCTGTTGCTTTTATTGGCCCCATATCGCCAATATGTTTGCCTGTAATCCGTCCTTCCATCATCGCTTTGTCTTCGGTGATCAGGTAGTTGTCTATTTCGGCGTGGCCATCAAACACTACACGATAAATAAAGTGCAGCATTCCGGCCACTTCTTCTCTTCCTGTGTAGACCTCGCCGGTGTTCATGTTTCTAAAAACGCCGTCTTCTGCCACGTACTTCGGATCATGTGTTTGAAAATAATCGAGCATGTTTTTTTGCGCAAGCACTAAGGCTTCGCTCTGGAGCAATGTTTCTTCCATAATAAAAAAGTTTTGAGGTGAAGAATAGGCTCTCGCAGGGAGGCGGTACATTGTTCAGGGGATAAAGGGAAAAGTTTTTTGAAGTTAGCCCATTCAAGGCAAGCCCTGATCCCTAAAAGTAGGGAGTGGAAAATTCTTAAAAGCGAAATGCGGCGCTTTATGCATTCTTATACTTTTTATTTCTTTCCTTCGTTTTTGCTTACCACTGCCAAATGAGATTGCACCCCATTTTTTGCTTCCTGTTCTTACTGCTGCTCTCCCTGACAGCAGAAAGAACGTATGCGCAAACGGAAGCAACATTCAAAGGCGTTGTCATCGACTCCATCGAAAAAACCGCCATTGAAAAGTGTACGGTTCAGTTACTGGATAAGAAGGGAGATAGCAGTAAGCGCCTATCCGACAGCAAAGGCGCCTTTTCTTTTACCCTGAAAAATGATTCATCTCTTCTGATCCTTCAGCATGTAGGTTATGAGGAGAAACGGATCACCCTGCTACTTTCCAAAATCAGTAAAACAACCGACACCATCTTTTTATCGCCTGCCGATAAACTGATGGAAGATGTGGTGGTAAAAGCAAAAGTGCCACCCATAGTCATTAAGGGAGATACAACCGAGTTCAATATTGATTCTTCCATGTTTGAACCATACGATGTGGTGGAAGAGCTTTTGAAGCGTTTGCCGGGCCTAGAAATAGATGCCGAGGGAAAGATGACCTTCCAGGGAAAACCGATCACCCGCATCCTGGTGGATGGCGAAGACTTGTTTGGCGGTGACCCTACCTTCTCACTAAAAAAGCTGCCGGCAGGCATGGTAGCCAAAATACAGGTGATGGATACCAGAACGCTGGAGCAGCTTTTTAACAGCACACCAAGCGATGGTGAAGACAAAACACTGAACATTAAACTAAAGGAAGGAAATAAACTTTTTACTTCTGCCGATGCCACTGTCGGAACAAAGAACCAACTGGAAGGGAACGGTATGTTCAGCCTGTTTGACGGGCCACGGAAAGTGAGTGTTATGGGTGGTACGACTAGCAGCAACAAGATCGGGCTGACGAAGATTGCTTCCGGGCCTTCAGGTTCGTCATCCAATGCCAATATCAATTACAGCAACAAATGGGGTAACCTGCGGTTCAACAGCAGCTATGGCTACAGCGAAAGCAGTAACCGCAACACCATGTACCGGGAAAGAACGCAGGTGATAACTGCCGATACATCTTTCTTTACAAGGACCAGCAGCCTGTCGGACTATAAAAGTAACAGCCACCGGGCAAACGTCAATGCCGGCTGGTTTATCGATTCCAGCAGTACGCTTGACCTGACCTTGTCCGTTGCGCTTTCGCAAAATAACGGCAGGGGTAGTTCTTCATCCACCATGCTGGAAAATGGGTCTTTACGCAACCAAAGTCTGAACTCTTCTACTTCCACCGGAAGCCAGCAAAATGCTAATGCTACTGTCAACTGGACAAAGCGGCTGAGCAGGACGGGTAGGTCGCTGATGGTCAGCAGTCGCTTCAACTCGTCGGACCAGCAATCCGATTCCTATACCCTATCCCTCAATACGTATTTTAAAAGCAATGTGCCGGTGAATGGTGATACGCTGGACAGGCAACAAAAAACCACCGGCAATAACAGGAGCTATTCTCTTAACCTAAACTATATAGAGCCGGTGACGAAGCAGCTCAATTTTACGATGCAGGGATACTTTGATTTCAACAGCGGAAACAGTAACCGGGAATTGTATAACCTTGATTCAGCTTCACACACAGCCGAATTTGACAGTTTGTATTCAGCCAAAGTCTTTACTTCCACCAACTCGCAAAGCCTGAATGCTTCACTTGCTTACAATAACAAGAAATGGAATGTCTCGGCAGGCGTGAATACTATTTTTCAGCAGGCTATCCGGACCTTGCAAAACGAACAGCTGCGCCAGGACCTTCTGCGTTATTCGCCATCAGTCAATGCCTCTTTATACCTCTCCAAAGAAAAAAGCCTGCGGTTAAATTTTTCCGCCAATACTACACAGCCAACGATGGAGCAGCTACAGCCGGTACCGGACAACAGCAACCCGCTCTATGTTCGTGTTGGCAACCCCAATTTAAAAACGTCCTTCTCCCAATCATACGGGTTGGCATATAATTTCCGTAACCAAAAAGGAAAATCACTCACGGCAAACCTGGGCTATTCTCCCACCAGCAATCAAATTGTCAATTCAATATTTTACGATGAATACCGGCGGCAAACATCGAAGTATATTAATGTGAATGGCGTATACACCATGCGTGGGAACGTTTCTTTTTCAAACAGTGCCCACGAGGATAAGAAAACAAAAACATGGTCGGCTTCCTCGGGTGCTAATTACGGACAGCAGGTATATTTCCAGGCGGGCCAGTTGTACTATTCACGCAACTATTCAAGTAATATCAATCTTTCCTTTTCCAAACGCGAAATGGTCGTTCGCGCTGCTGCGTACACGGTTTCGCTTACGTCCTCTTATGGCCGCAACTGGACACCGATGGACACCAAAATCCTGAATACAACGAGGCTGAACTTCTCGCCGCAAATTAATGGCAGTTGTACACTGCTTGACTTTATTTATATCAATGCTTCGTACCAGGTTTGGTATAATAAAATAAACTATCACTCCTCCTTGCGCCGGGTTGATGAATACAGTCTTCACCAGCTAAACAGCAATTTTAATTTTCGCATACGAAAGGTATTTTCCGTTCAGGGCCAGATGACCTATCAATACAATACAAGTGTACCCGATGGCAGCAATAATGGAACACTGAACAATACTATATCAGCAACGGCACAAGCGTTTAAAGGACGAGGCCAGTTGAACTTTGCAGCCCAGGACCTCTTTGGGCGGAATCAAAATTTACGTCGTGCTATTGGTGAAAATTATATTGAAGATGTACAGATTGATAACCTGCGGAACTATTTTATCGTAAAGCTTCAGTACAATTTTAATAAGCTGGAGAAAAGAAAAGAGCCATTAAAAAAATAGATGCTGGGTCTTGCTAACTTAATAGCATTGCTGAACAAAATCAAAACCCATCAAAGAAGCACGGCGCAAGTTGTCTGAGGATTAAAGTCAGACGAGGCAGAGATAGAGGTAATGGAGCAATTGGTGAAAAGCGCTGCAGACGAGACGTTACCGACTGTACGAAATAAGACAACTGCATACGCAAATATGATTGTCATTTGTTCATGAACTTGCGGAAGCCTTCGTAGCTGATCACCTTGTAAGCAAGCCCTAAGATGCCAACCACTTTTAAAATGGTTGCAATGGTAAGCAGGGTATTTGCATCGCTGGCATGTGTGATTTTTCTAAGGGTACCCCAATAGCCAATGGCAAAGCCAAGTGCAATGAGGATAATGGTGTGTTTTGCTTTCATGGTTTGAAGAAGGTATCAACCTTTTTGCCGGCTGCAATGTTAGAACAGTGCCGTAAGAATTTGAAAAGAATTTTCAGTTTATATGCGCAAATGGTCGGGTAAATTTTTCTTTTTGACGGCGGGATTCAATTGCTCAAACGCATGGATGTATTGTGCTATTCTTTGCAGTACTTCCGGTAAATATTTTTCACTTGCTCATCTTCGAAGTAAAGGAAAATAATCTCATCTCTTCCTGTGCTTGGTGTCGCTCCCGGTCTTTAATGCGTTGGGCTGCTTCAAAATGATAAGCGCCATCTACTTCCACCACCTGCATTACTGGCTTGCAGTAAAGTCGATGATATAACGGCTGAGTGGCTTTGCCGGTTGAAGGTGTAGCCCTTGAAGGTTCCTGCACGAAGTTGCTGCCAAAGTAAAACTTTTCCAGGGGTGGAGTTGTTCTGTAGCTGGCGGGAGAAAGCTTTGAGGTTTTATTGGAAGGCAGGTAATACACTCTTTTGAAACTGCTTCATGCAAAAGAGGCGTGTAAGTGTTCCTTGCTGTTATCCTCTTTAATGCTGCTCTGTCGGATCCCCCTTACAATGTTACTGGTAGCAACTGTCTGCCTTCTCTTTTGCAAAAGAGGAGCACGGTGACACCGCATAATGTAGCGCAAGAGGTTTCGCTGCACGACTATAGACCAACAAGATGGCTTTACCGGAAAGATTATTTTGCCATATAAAGCCCTGCTCCTAAATTGTAAGGTCTTACCACCAAAAACTAACATGCGGCTACAACTAATTTTTTCTGCCCCGAGGCGTTCGCTTCTTCCTTTTAACTACCAATACCCGCTTTCCGCAGCCATCTACAAGATCATTCAGCGGGCCGATCGTGAGTTTGCATCTTTTTTACATAACAGGGGATATGGCAT
>DASVSM010000653.1:0-2263 GCA_036388115.1 Flavisolibacter sp. | reverse complement strand
ATCCATTGATGGCTGCAATCACCGGCTTGCTGCAGTTCTCTATTTTGAAAAAGATATCCTGTCCCTTTTTAGCAATTGCTTTCCCTTCATCTGCCGTTAGCCCTGCAAACTCGCTGATGTCGGCACCTGCCACAAAACCTTTTTGTCCTGCTCCGGTAATGATGGCGGCTTTAATCTCATTGTTCATTTCCACTTCGTCTATCACACTGTTTAAATCATGCATCACTTGTGTGTTCAGTGCATTCAGCTTATCGGGTCGGTTGATGGTGATGGTGAAGATGCCGTTTTCTAATGCGGTAAGAAGGGTTTGGTACATACTGAAAGGTTTGTGCAAATGTAAAGGTTCGGAAAAGAGTGTTTCAAAGCCGAAGGGTTTATTTATCACCTTGGGCAAATGATCTAACAAAAAGCTCCGGCGGCAATTTACATTTGAAATGATCTTTTGCCCTATTCAATCAATTTTTTCTACAGTTGGCATTCTTCTTCTTTTTCGTTTGTTTGTTGTGCTTCAACTTTGGATCATGGCAAACGGCATCAGGCAAGTCTGGAGACAGTGGAGGATTGGGCAACAACAAAAGGCTGCCGGGCGGTATGCGACAAAACGTTCAATCATTCTACAACAGGGGTTGCATCTTTACGCCGATGTGCAGGATTGTTATGCTACCTGCATTACGTGCGACCACTTAACGCTGGTACAACTGCGCTTATCCATTCCGGTGAAGGACAGGGTTTCCATCGAAGCGTTTTCTACTGCTTTCATTTCTGTTGGTGCAAAACATTTGATCAGTAGACGGCTGCGCATCCGTTGCCTGCCAGGCGATCTTTCGCATGTAGTGATCACAGGATAAAATTTTTAGTCGGACGGTTCCATACGAAGCCCTGCATATGCGGGGCTTTTTTTGCCATTCAGTAAACCATTTCTGCGCTTCGGGTAATCAATTTTTCTGATATTGCTTTCAATAAGTAAGCTGTCTGCTGCTTAAAGCTTTTGAATACCCTGCTCCTTCTTTTCATGCCTTAGGTTCAAAAACTCCTGTTTGCTTTTACCCAATCACGGATATAACCGGCGATCTCGGAGGTTGTTGTTCCGGGAGCAAACAGTTTGCCAACGCCTTGTTCGTTCAATTGCTTCATGTCTTCTTCCGGAATGATGCCCCCACCTGTCAGCAGCACGTCAGTCAGCCCTTTTTCTTTCATCAGCGCAGCTACTTTAGGAAATACCGTCATGTGTGCACCTGATAAAATGGAAATGCCAATGGCATCAACGTCTTCCTGCAAGGCAGCGTTTACCACCATCTCTGGCGTTTGGCGTAAACCCGTATAGATAACTTCCATGCCGGCATCACGCAAAGCGGTAGCGATGACTTTGGCGCCACGGTCGTGACCATCCAAACCAACTTTTGCCACCAGTACTCTTATCGGGCGATTGATTGTATTCATAGCAAGGCCGTAAAAATAGTTTAAATGATCAAGGAGCCAGGTTCCCTACACATCTTTGGCAACGTTTAATGCTGCGGCATTTGTTCCAAGGCAGATTCCATCCGTATAATCGTTTCTTCTTTGCCCAGTACTTCAGCAATTTCAAAAACGGGTGGGCCAAATTTTCCACCCACGAGCATCAGCCGCATTGGTAACTGCAGTTCTCCGGGTTTAATGGCAGCCGTTTCTGCCAATTGTTTAAATAAGGCTTCCAGCGACGCAGCTTTCCAATCGCTTACACTGCGCAACGATTTGATAAAGCCATGGAAAAATTCCTTTTTTCCCGCATTCCATTTCGCAAGTACAGGAGTAAAATCAATTTGCTTTGGCGCTTTAAAAAAGAAAAAGCTGTGTTCCCAAAAATCGGGAAAGAGAGTACAACGGTCTTTCACCAACGAGATTACTTTATCGAGATAAGCATCGTCATTGATTTCCAAATCATGTTTGGCAAAAACGTTTTTAACAGCAGGCCTTAAACTTGCAACACCAGACCTTTTGATCCACTCGTGGTTGAACCACTTTGCTTTTTCAAAGTCAAATTTTGCTCCGCTGCTGTGCACCCTTTCGATAGAGAATTTTTCAACCAGTTCCTGCAACGAAAAAACTTCCTGGTCGGTGCCATCATTCCAACCAAGCATGGCTAACATGTTTACAAAAGCTTCGGGAATGAAACCTCTTTCACGAAAGCCCTCTGTTAGTTCTCCTGTCTTTGGATCTTTCCAGTTCATGGCAAAAACAGGAAACCCATATTTAGCGCCATCGCGTTTACTTAACTTGCCACTTG
>DASVSM010000652.1:0-2902 GCA_036388115.1 Flavisolibacter sp. | reverse complement strand
AAAGAAGATTACTTACCGCTATGTCCGTATTGATCCGGAAGAACGTTTTATTAAAGGAGGCCAGGCTTTATATTTCCGCTTGTTTGATAACGTCGCAAAAAGCAGCAACTATACAGCCTTTGACCCTGTTCGGAAAAAAATAATGCCGCTCACCAATTTTGACCAGTATTCCTACAATGCACTGCTCAAGGCAAAAGACGCAAACCGTGTGCTGTTTGCTAAAGAGAACTACCAGCAGGCAGCCAACCTGTACACTTCACAGCCAGGAAATACCACCGGAAACGAGTTGCAGCTTTCGGCTATCAATCCGCAGCAGGCTAGCTACAATTGGGGCACCGCTGAACTCTTCAAATGGAAAGCCTTCAACGGAAAAATACACGAAGGTGTTTTGTACAAGCCGGAAGATTTTGATTCAACAAAGAAGTATCCAATGATCCTGTATTTCTATGAAACACATTCGGCTGATTTACACCAATACGTTGCACCGTCGCCTACGCCAAGCCGGTTGAATATTCCCTTTTATGTCAGCCGCGGCTACATTGTTGTCACACCTGATATTCATTATACAAAAGGACACCCTGCAAAAGATGCCTACAATGCGGTGGTCAGTGCTGCCCAGGCACTGGCGAAAAAGAAATGGATAGATGCAAAAAACATCGGTATCCAGGGACAAAGCTGGGGTGGTATACAGGTAGCGCAGCTTATTACCATGACTGATATGTTTAAAGCTGCATGGGCCGGTGCGCCGGTTGCCAACATGACGTCCGCGTACGGCGGTATCCGGTGGGAAAGCGGCGTGACCCGCCAGTTCCAATACGAAAAAACGCAAAGCCGTATTGGCGCTACACTCTGGGAACGTCCCGATTTATACATTGAGAACTCGCCTTTGTTTCATGTGCCGAAGGTGAAAACACCGTTGGTGATCATGGCAAACGATGCCGATGGCGCCGTACCCTGGTACCAGGGAATTGAACTGTTTACTGCCATGCGCCGCCTTGGAAAACAGGTGTGGATGCTTAATTACAATGGCGAAGCACATAACCTTGTTGAAAGAAAGAACAGGAAGGACATCCAGGTTCGTGAACAGCAGTATTTCGACTGGTTGCTGAAAGGTGCGAAGCCAGCAAAATGGATAACCGAGGGTGTTCCGGCTGTAAAAAAAGGAAAGGATTGGGGATTGGAGATTGTTGATACACCATAAAAATTTTATAAAAGCTATTGTCATGAAAATGAGAAAGTTCCTTGCACTTTTCTTTCTTCCCCTGTTGGCATTTGCAACCGTATCAGATTGGGAAACACTGCAAATTGATTCACGAACTTCCATTAGTTTTCCTCTAACACCGGAAAAGACCAGAGATAATATGTGGTCTATTGTTTCAGGCAATGCAAAGTATATGATGCGAATTGAGGACTTGGAAAAAAGAGGGGTAGATTCTGCGTCTCTTGCTTCGATCGTACGGCAGCCAAACGTACTGGATGCCTTTAGTAAGGGCTTCTTAACTGATGAAGGTTCGTCTATACTCAGCAAAAAAATTTCCACCTGGAACGGTTATACCGTCTTCGATTATGTGTTTAACCCCGGCAAAAACTCTCAGTACCAAAAGCTATATGCCAAATTGATTTTCGTGGGTGTAAAGACGTATGCACCAGCAGTTTTTGTGAACGACGAAAAACTTTCCCAGGGCAACCGGGAAAAGTTCTTTAATTCATTCAGGTTAAATTAGGCCTGGCTGATAAATTTCACCAGGCTTCGTTTAGCAATGGGGAGTAATGTCTCTTCTACCGGGAAGTTTAATCCTGTTTCAATGCTATACACAGCAGGATTGGGAAGTTCGCTACGGTTCTTTATCAGTTCGTATTTAATGTTCTCATACGTGTACACGATGCTTCGCTGCATCATTTCGATGTAGGAAGTCCGCATGCTGCGGAAATTCTCGTTGTGCTTTTCAAAAATGGAAAGACGGTATTGGTACACACGGGTTGATTTGCTGTTGCCTGAACTTAAAAAGAAATATCCTTCCTGTATATCCAGCGGTATCAGGCCGATAGGGGTGATGCTCAGGTTCTCTTCCACAAACTCATATATTTCTGCCCCGTTACTGATAGTTGTTTTCATCTCTCCCGCCGAGTAATGGATGATGTCTTCCAGCTCCTGCATCAGTTCATTGTCTTCTATCATCTGCTCGTATAATACCTGCAGCTTTTCAATTTGAATGCCGGTTAGCTTTTTAGGGAAATGTTCCTGCAGGTATTTTTTGTTTTCTCTGAAAGCAACAATATTGTTATAATGGAAGATCAGGTCAGCCAATTGCGGGTATAATTTATTAGCATCAAAGTACTGGTTGATTTGCTTTAAGTAAGCCAGCAATGTGTACTTCTTTAATTCAAAATCAATGTAGCCTTCTGCAAACCAGGTTTCCGATAATTGTTTCATAGCCGTAGAATTTGTGTTCCTAATTTACAATAACAATATTTCAAATGCTATACCTGATTACCTTTAAATGGTTAAAAATTCAACCATGACCAAAGTTTTCCACGCATTGTTTATTATTTTTCTGTTCGCCTCCTGTAAAACCACCACTTATTATATTTCCCGCCATGCGGAAAGGTCCGGCACGATGACCACCGATCCACAACTGACTCCGGAAGGGGAGAAGCAAGCTTTGGACTTGAGAGATTATTTAAGAACCAAAAGTATCAGAGGCGTTTACTCAACAAATTTCAATCGTACAAGAGCTACCGCTCAGCCAACAGGTGCGCATTTCAACTTGCCTGTAAACATTTATAATCCTCCGCAAACAAATAGCATGATTGACAGCTTGAAGGCAGCTAACAAAAACAGTATTTTGATTGTCGGGCATTCCAATACCGTAGATGATATCGTAAATCGCTTCACGGGAAC
>DASVSM010000651.1:0-2536 GCA_036388115.1 Flavisolibacter sp. | reverse complement strand
CGGTGTCGGTACCGAAGTGATTATTAAAACCTTTTCCGACCACCGTATTTTGGAGTATTGCACGCCTGTACTCTTTGCTTCCAACAAGCTGATCAACTTTTACCGCAAGGCAGTGGGGGATACGCATTTCAACTACCAGACCGTTAAAGATTTTACAAAGGTCAGTCCCAAGCAGTTGAACCTGATACATTGCTGGGAAGAAGAAGTGATGGTCACGCCGGGCCAATTGAATGAAACAGGCGGCCGGTACGCCGTAAAATCATTATTAATGGCAGCTGATGCTTTAAAAGCAGGCCATATTCAAGGGCTGGTGACAGCACCGATCCATAAAAAGAATGTGCAGAGTGAAGAGTTCTCTTACACCGGCCATACACCGTTTTTGAAAGATATTGAAGGGGCGAAGGATGTATTGATGTTATTGTACGATCAAAATCTCCGCGTTGCGCTGGTAACGGAGCATCTCCCTATTGCGGAAGTGGCGCAAACGATTACAAAGGAAATGATCCTTTCAAAACTTCATCTGTTACATCAAAGCCTGCGCAGGGATTTTGGAATTGATAAGCCAAAAATTGCTGTGCTGGGATTGAACCCGCATGCCGGTGATGAGGGACTGATTGGCAAAGAAGAAGAAACCATTATTGCACCCGCTATTAAAGAAGCCAAAAATAAATTACTTGTGTACGGGCCTTTTAGCGCCGATGGCTTTTTTGCAAGGGCCAGCTATACAAAGTTTGATGCTGTACTGGCTATGTACCACGACCAGGGACTGGTGCCATTCAAAACCATTGCTGCCGGCGAAGGCGTGAATTTTACGGCAGGACTGAAGTTTGTCCGCACCTCACCCGACCATGGGACAGCTTTTGATATTGCCGGGAAAAACATTGCTGATTCCACTTCGTTTACCACGGCTGTCTTTGAATGTATTGACATTCTTAACAGAAGGGCTGAGTATGATGAGCGGACCAAAAATCCGTTGCGGAAGATAACGGCGGAGGTGTTAAGGAATGTGGAAGATGAGAGGATTGAGGAGTTATAAGGAGTGTCGAAGTGCCTGTAATCTGGCCCTGATTCGTCATTCTGCTCATGCGCATTTTTGGCGATTGCTACCAGCCGGTATTAGCTGTCATTCCCCTAAAAGTTTCTCAACTTCTTGTTTTAGTATTGGCAAATGGTGGCTAACGATTCCCCAAATGATTTCGTCGGAAACAGTGTCATAGCCGTGAATAATTCTATTTCTTGTAGCCACTATTTTTCTTGAATTTGAAAGTCGAATGGAGTCGTCTCTATTCACAATGCGGTTCATGGCTTCTCCGATAATTTCTATATTCCTTTCAACGGCTCTCCTTGTTTTCAAATCATTTTGATAGAGAGAGAACTCAGATGTGTCAACCAGGAAAATCTCGATTTCATGAACGGCATTTAAAATATCAAACAGCCAGGCTTTTAGATCAATGTCCATAAATTAATTGTCGCTGGTTTTCAACCACCTTTTTAAAATAAGGGTTTTTAATGGTTTTTTCTTCCAGAAGGTCAACCGGCCGGTTGAGTGTGTCTTCAAGGGCAAATTTGAAATCAAAGTAATTGTCGGCATATTGACGAACATCCAAAGGTTCAAAATCTACAATGAAGTCTACGTCGCTGTCGCCTTCAAAACGGTCTGTTAACAATGAGCCGAAGACATATAGCCGCTTAACCCTGTGTCGGGCACAAAGCTTTTGAATAGCACCTGCATGTTGATCAATTAATGACATCGAGTATGAATAAAGCCAAATTTACAAATAATCTGTCTGAGGGTATAGGAATTGCCAGAGGAGGCCTGCGGTGAACACCGTCGTGAATTGTCAGAAATGTACTGCGTGCTGCAATTGGTATCCCCCGCCAACGCCTTACATAAGGTTAGCCGGAAGCAAGAAAAAACTGTGTTACTTAAATACTGACTTCACGCTGGGGAGGAGGTCAACAACAGCAATAGTTCAGTTTTAGTCAGCTCGTTTATATGTAGCGGCCATTGTTACTGTCGGATATTCCATTTCCACAGTTAGCTCAGTGGGAGTAAGCTTAACAACCTTCGCTTTTGCCTTACCGACTTTTTCAGTCGTGTACAAAATCTGTGTTTCACTGTCATACGTCCAAGTGCCATGAGAAACACTAAATCTCGCTGAACTATCGGTAAAATTTCCATCGGGCTTATAGGTCACATACATTGCTTTGCTGGCGGGTACATTTGCGATCTTCCCCTGTGCTGACATTGTTGTTAGCACCCACTTTTGACAGAGAAGTTTTACCATCTCCCGTCTTTCAGAAGGCGATTGCTTGTTCTGTGCAAAGGCTCGGGTTATGAGGCAAAAAATAAGGATGGTCAATAAAATTGCTTTCATAATAAGTTTGATATCTTGTTTCTCAAAGGGCTTATAGCATGTTGCTTTCCGCAGCTCCTTGCTTCAAACATAATTTGTTATCAACTCAAAATGGAACTGGAAAGGTGAAAGAATAATTTCATTTTCTACAAAAAATTCTTCTCCTCCACCCCCTTATT
>DASVSM010000650.1:0-5690 GCA_036388115.1 Flavisolibacter sp. | reverse complement strand
GTAGTGAACGTAAAAGAAAAAGATGACGTGTTAGGCATTGAGCCGGGATCATACATTGGCTTGTTGTCTCATTCCGGTTCAAGAGCACTGGGTGCAAACGTGGCAAATCATTACACTAAACTAGCAAAGGAAAAACGCCGTCTGCCAGGTGATGCAGTGAACCTTGCCTGGCTGTCATTGGATGAACAGGAAGGCATTGAATACTGGATGGCGATGAATCTTGCCGGTGATTATGCGTCTGCCTGCCATCATGTTATTCATGATAAGATCGCAAAGCAATTGGGCCGCAAGCCGTTGAAGATGGTAGAGAACCATCACAACTTTGCCTGGAAGGAAAAATGGGAAGGAAAGGATGTAATTGTTCACCGGAAAGGGGCAACGCCTGCAGGTAAAAATGTGCTTGGAATTATTCCGGGTTCCATGGCGTCACCGGGTTTTATCGTGAAAGGAAAAGGAGAGATGGCCTCTGTGAATTCCGCATCACACGGTGCTGGAAGAAAGATGAGCCGTACGGTTGCACTGAAATCGGTTACACACAAAGAGCTGAATGAAGTGCTGGCTAAACAAGGTGTCAAACTATTAGGTGGCGGACTGGACGAAGCACCATTTGCCTACAAGGATATTCATGAAGTGATGAAAGCGCAAAGTGCTTTAGTGGATACTGTTGGTGTGTTCTATCCAAAGATCGTAAAGATGGATGGTGCGCAACCCAAGCAGTGGAAGAAGGGTAAGAGCGATGCCATCATGGGCGAATGACTCCGATAGACCGTTTGTTATCAGCAGGAACCATCAACATTCATTCACTGATGGTTCCTCTTTTTTATTCCGGCTGCTTTTTCCCTGAAGCTGCGCCCTTGTCGAATATCTTCAACAGCAACGGAACCAGTGTTGCCATGCCCGACACAATGGCCAGTATCCGGTTCGATACATCCTGTTGCGTGATAAAAAGAAAAATCATGATGGCAAAGAACAGGATAAAGAAAACATTCTTCAGGTTCTTCCAGGTACTTCCCTGGTTCAATTCTTTCTCCAGTTCCAGTATCTCCTTTGTGCCCGCCTTCCCCAGAAGATAACTTCTGAAACTGTAATTCATCAGCTCCAGTTGCTGGTCTTTTTTAACAATTAGTCCCCTGCGGTACAAACCATATAAAATATCCACGTTCTTGTAATTGGTAAAACCGTCAATGGCAAAATCGTAAAGCACCAGTTGCTCATTCGGCTTTAGTTCTTTCCACATGCCATCGTAAGCAGGTGTCAGCAAGTGTTGCAAATGGAGGATCGTTTCGTTTTCTTCTTCGGTGTTATAGTTGCCTGCTTCTTTCTTTACAATATGGCTGTTATCGATCATCCCGTTGGTAGCTCCAAGGTATTGCCATTCTTCCGCACCTGGCGGAAGCGCCGGGAAGAACTTGGCCAACCAGCTTTGATCGACGTGGAAGGTTTTGTCATAATCGAAATAAGTAAGCAGGAAAATCTTTTTCGTCACCTCCTGTATCAGCATAAATAGAAGGATGAAGAAAGCAATCACGGACAAAAGGACCAGCCAGCCACCGTAACCGCTGAACAGGGAGCCGAATACGCTCTTGCCCTCATACCGATCTTTTAGAGAGAGTGAAAATGGGGTCACACGGTCAGTTTCATTTCGGTACATCAGGGCTACGCTTCCATCATTTTTGCCCTTATACCAATAATAGGAGAAGTTATCGTCGAAAAAGTCAACGTGGTCTTTTGGTAAAAAAAGGTACCGGGTCACATCCTGATAAAACCCGGAGTGGGTAACGAAAGTCGAATCTTTGTCTTTATCCCTGAAGCGAACCGTATCAACCACATTGTGCAACGGGTAGACGCCGTAGCCTGCTGAAAATTTATAACAGTTTTGTTCATCTGCAATGGCCGGTGCAAGCCGGGTAGAGTGGAGGTAGCTGTTAATGGAGTCCCTGCGTTCTTCCAGCTTTTTTGCCAGATGAAACTGTGTTGCCTTCACTTGCATTGTTCGCTCTTCGTTCAGTGCAAAACTGCAAATGCCCAGCACCGGCAAAACAGCGGTCATGATGGTGGTTAAAAAAACCAGTGTTGTGTACAGCCGCAGGTACCTGGTTGAATTGCCGGCAGCGGCCCTGGAATGGTAGCGGCTGATGATAAACGCAAGTACCGGAATCAGCAATGGCAGCGAAATGACAGACAACACTGGCACCATCCGGAAGGCTCTTTCCTGAAAATAATTTATGCTTAAAAGAATAAAGCAAATGGCTATCGCGTAAATAACCAGTACACGGTAGTTGCGTTTGGCAAACGACTTGAAGCCGGTCCACAATATGTTCAATAAAGACGGTTTTGTCTTTGTCTCATTTGCATCAGCTACTTCATTCGTATCACTGTTGCTGATGATGGGGGCTGCATTCCTATGGGCGTTGTATTCGTTGCGTAATAAAATATACCCGGTAAGTATGAAGAAAGGCAGCAGAACGCTGACCTGCAAAATATACCAATGCACATTACCGCCGGCTGGGACAATGACAGGAATGAAGAAGAGCGAAAGAAAAAAGGTAGCCGCTAATTGCAGAATGTTTTGCCGGTAAAAGACCTTCTTGCTGCCCGATGGCTTCATCCAGGCCGATTCATAAGAACGAAACCTTTGCTTGCGGGGTGATGAACCAAAGAAATAATACAACAGCATCAGCAGCAATAGGCCAAAAAGGGCAAGGCTGGCACACAGCATGGTGAAGGCAGATACATGAAACACGAAGAGGTTCTGTTCACGTTTATTAAAATAGGCAACCAGGAAAAGGGAAGGCATGTTTCGCAAAGGAGACAAATGAAGTTTTACGTTTTTGCCGAAAAGCTGAGCATCGCTCATCGACACGTCATCTCTTCTTGCAATCGCATTGCGCAAATCCGGATTGTCGTTGCTTTCCCGAAAGAGGTTTTCGTAAAGGCAACGCTCTGTTTGCGAATGGAACAGGATATTACCCTGCTCATCGGCAATGCAAAAATTAAATCCCTTGGGCAATACCGGTTTGTAAACCGATTGCATTTTGCCGCTCAAACCTATCATGACAGCTTTCGCAGAATCGGAAGCAGCAGGATTTAAAAACGTCTGCTGTATGGGTGTGAGAATATTAATGGAATACTTTCCGGTTGACCATGAAATGGTAGGTTCAATAGAGAAAGGAATGCCTTGCAAACGAAACCCATGGTCCTTATTCAGTTGCTGAAAGTAGCTGCGCGATGATACATCAAAGTAAGAAACCTTTTCGTTTTTCAGGAAGATCCATTTGGCCACCTGTTTCCCGTTGGTGTCAATCCAGAATACATCATCCGCGTTGGGATAGACATACGGAAGCAGAAGCCTGTCCTGAAACTCAGCCTTCCTCGTGTCTGCAGAAAAGGCCTGCTTGTTTTGCAGATATGCATTCCACAGATTGGGTTCGTCCTGCCGGAGCAGGTTGTTATAGTTTTCCAGTTGTTTGAGTGCAGTAAAGATTTCGTTCGAAAAGGCATCCTGCACGGAACGATGAAGCAGGCTGACTTCCGCAGCAGACCGGTCGCTTGCCTGGCGGTAAATGATGATGGTAGCCGCTACGAGGGTAACGAGGAGCGGCACGGCAATGAAAACGACCATCAGCATGCGCAGGTCGTTGGTTGAAATCCTTTCTTCGCGGCTGGCGAGATAGATTTTGATGAGGGGAAGGCTTAATACAAATAGCGTTAACAGTAGGAGAACCCAAAGCAAGGTGGGTTTGGAATAACTGGTGGTGGCTATCCGGTACGTCTTTTCTTCTAAAAAACCCGTAAGCAGGAGCTCCTGACCGGCCACCCGGAACGGCATGGAAAAAGCTTTGTAGGCAGAACCGGCTACAGTAATATCGTCAATGGAACTAAACTGTCCGAAACGGGGCGTTTGAAAAAGCGAGTCGCCCGGAAAAAGATAAGCTGCCGCCAGCTCGCCGTGTTTGTAAAGCAGCTTGTCAAGAATGCGGGCTTTCTTTGTATCTCTCTCATTAAGGGTATCGGTCTCTCTTTTTACCAGCATTACCAGGTTAAAAAAGTCCTTGTGCAATACGTCCAGCGTTGGTTCCAGTATTTCTTTAATGGCAAAGGCGGTATCGGCGTCGGGCTGTTGTTTTGTGCGGGGATCGTTCAGCCACACCCTGACCGAATCTGGGATAAAGCCAGATGTTTTTATAAAGGAATCGCTTCGGTCTTTTGTTGCGCCTAGCGATTTGAACGATTGAAAAAGAGCATTTTTCAAACCTGCGCTATCCACTTCACCGGAATTATCCAACGCTGTAAAAGTGCTGCTGCCAGCCCTGAAATTCTTGGCGAAATGCCCCGCCTTTCCGTTCACTGTCTTTTCAAAACCATCCGCCACCTCCTGCAGCACCCTGAACACTTTGTTATTATACTCCTGCTGCTGTCGCGGGATAATAACAAAATGGTTCACAGCAAAGAACAAACCCACAACGGCAAGAAAGGAAAGAACGATCAGGGTCTGCCGAAGTACTGGTGAAGTTGAAGAAGATGGCATGGGTGTGTGTAATGATATACGGCTATACTAATTTTTGTGCGATCGCCACCAGTGCAGCAACACCGTTGTTGATCTTTTTAATAGCATTGGCTTTCGCTTCGTTGCTTGCTGTAGCGTCCTTTACTTCTTTTAAAACTTTTGCCAGGTCTTGCTGGCTGATGCCTGTATTCCTGATGATGTTTTCGGTTTCTGCATCGTTCAGCCGCGTCAGGTTAGTGAATTGATTTTTAAACTCTTTGTCAGCCAGCTCAGCTGCCTCTGCTACCAGTTTATCAAATTTGTTCGGCATAAATTATTTGTTTAGATGTTGGTTAATGTCACTGCTTAAGGTACTGATGTTGCCGGCCACGTTGCCGGCGGAGTGAATGAACTTATCAAGTGCCGATTCGATACCGATAAAGTCGACCCTGTTATTGGAAAGGGCTTTTGCCTGTGCAAACAGGGCCTCTCGTTCCTTTGTAACCTTGGTTGCTGATTCCAGCAAAAGCTTAAGCTCCGTGGCAGCCAGGTTAAACACCCGGTAGTCGGTATTCAGCTTGTCAATCAGTTTTAATTTTTCAGTTTCCAGGGCGTTCATCAAAGAATCCCGTCTTGCCACAATTCTGACAGTGAACGATTGTATCAGTTCGGGAAAATCCTTTTTATCAACAGCCGGATTTCTTTCAAAAAAATTACCGATCACCTTTGGTGCATACTCGTTATTAATAAAGCTTTCAATGGCTGTCCGTTTCCCGTTGAAAATACTGTTGACCAGATTCATATTTATGGTGTGCATCCGGCTGCCTTCGGCCTGAACAGCATCCGCCAATGTAACCGAGCCTGCTGGGATTTTTGCACAACCGATAAGCAGCAGTGCCCCTGTACTTAGTGTAAGAATGAATTTCATAAATTTTCATTTTGCCTACTCTGTAACACCGTTTTCGGCTTCCCGGCTGCTTACTGTTTTTTGAAGGTGTTCAGCTATGTTTCCTTTTGTTTTACTTTTTGATGCAATAGATCTAACCAATATGCCTCGCTACAAGGCTCTTCCGAAACGAACGTCACACCGCTGCTAAATTTTAAATCGGAACTCCGGCGCAAGCTTTCCTGTTTGCAGTCACCAACGGGCGGCGGATTCATCATTTGGCTGTATTGCTTTGCCTGCTAATGCATGTTGCACAAG
>DASVSM010000649.1:0-3469 GCA_036388115.1 Flavisolibacter sp. | reverse complement strand
GGCTAATGATGGTTGTTTGTGTACCCAATGAGCTGACCATCTCCGTACGGGTTTTCCCGCCTTTAATATAAATGGCACTAGTTGCGCCATTCAGGAAGTCAGCGTTTTGGGGTTTATCAGAACCTGTGCTGATAGTAATATCATAAAAAACAGCGCCTTCCGTCAGCTTTTTCTGCGCTATGACCGGCAAGGCAAAAAAGGCCGCTACTACTAATAATCCGAATCTATGGGTAAACATCTTATTCATAAGTTCTTTGTCTTTATCAGACGAGACAAATATCTGCAAAAGTTGCCCAAACATTTTTTCGTCCTGATCTTAGACTAAAGAAAGGGCTAAAGCTTAAGATACCTTCGA
Source organism: Flavisolibacter sp. (assembly GCA_036388115.1). Taxonomy (GTDB): domain Bacteria; phylum Bacteroidota; class Bacteroidia; order Chitinophagales; family Chitinophagaceae; genus Flavisolibacter. The sequence goes on along the minus strand of DASVSM010000649.1, from coordinate 3,114 downwards.
AAGGTTTTGTTAATGCTTCTCCATAAAAAAGCACCTGCTCTTTCGAAACAGATGCTTTTGCAAAGAAGAATAGGCGTTAAAACTTTAATTCAATGCGGTTGTTCCTTGGGTTAATATCTGCCATACGGTAAGAAGGGTCAATTTCCACGGTTGCAATATCAGTTAATCGTTTGTTGGTTGAAATGGTAAAGTTGGGGCTGGTCCACCGCCATGATGTATAAACTTTTCTGGCAGTTTGTTCCGGATCAGCTGGTTTTTCTCCAAACATCTGGTAGGCCGGAACATAATGCCATTCATTGCTGCCATCCTTAAAAGTGATCTTTACATCAATTGGCATTGGCATAGCCCCGACTTTTGCCAAACGAACATTGGTAGCCCCGCCGGCCTCCCATAAACTATCAATTCCATAATCGATCGTTCTGGTACTGTTTACCCAGTACTCTTTGTACCAATCCAGTTTTAAACCGCTCACCTTTTCCGCCACACGCATAAAATCATTCACATTGGGATGCTTAAACCGCCATTGACGGTAGTACTCCAGCATGATCTTATCTCGTACAGGATCACTGACGATATAGCCCAACTGTGCAAGAAACACTGCGCCCTTTGAATAAGAAGCCGTACCATACGCAACATTCGTATTGTAATGGTCAGCATGAGTTGTCATTGATTCTTCCAGACCTGATTTTACCAGGCCGAAATAACCGGCGTAATCTCCCTCGTGCGGAAACTCTTTTGAATTGTTCAAAAAGGCCAGTGCTTCGTTTTCAGCAAAGGTGGTGAAACCTTCGTCCATCCAGGGATAAAGCGATTCGTTTGTGCCCAGCATTCCCTGGTACCAACTGTGTAGAAACTCATGGACGGTTACGCCATCGCCAGGACCGCTGACCATCGTCGTCATGGGATATTCCATTCCTCCATCCCCGCCATGAATCCATGAGTATTGTTTGTACGCATACGCACCAAATTTCTTCTCTACAAACGGAATGATCTTTTCCATTTTCGGGATGATCTGCTCCCAATCCGGCACACGTTTGTCTGTTTTATCATACAAAACATGAAGCGTCAAGTCAGGTCTTATTTTTTTGGAGAGATGGACAAAATCAGGATCGGCCGCCCAGGCAAAATCATGCACATTAGGTGCAGAAAATTTCCAGGTTAATTTGTCTCCTGCAGGACGCTGAACTGTTGTTCCTTTTTCCTCGTATCCATAACCAACCTGCGATGCATTTTGCAGATAACCTGACCCACCGATGATGTAGCTCTTGTCGATATTGATGGTTACATCATAATCGCCCCACACACCGTAAAACTCCCGACCAACATACGGTGTCGGATGCCAGCCTTCATAGTCGTATTCAGCAATTTTCGGATACCACTGCGTCATCGTGTAACGAACATTGGTTGATGGATTGTCCCTTCCGCTACGACGAACCTGCAGCGGCACCTGCGCATCCCAGTCCATATCAAAACTAACTTGTGTTTTTGGCAGAATTGGTCTGTCCAGAATGACTTCCAAAATGGTTTCATGAAGCTTTGTTTTTTGCTCACGGCCGTTCATTTTAATAGAAACCACTTTTTGATAGCCGATTTCTTCCGGCTTCAGATTGATGATCCTGTCTCTGACACGAACATCCCAGTCAGGTACACGATTATTGCCTCGTTGAACCTGGATTGTTCCCTGCCTTCTGCTGCGTTCATCCATCATGCTTCCGGGCTGAAAGGCGTTCCAGTATAAATGAAAAAACACCCTTGTCAATGTATCAGGAGAGTTATTCCAGTAATCTATTTTTTGTTTGCCTTTGTACTGGTTGGATTGAACATTCATATCAATATTCATCGTGTACTTTACTCTTTGCTGCCACCGGTCGGACTGGGCAAATAAGTTGAAAGAGAGAAAAAGAAAAATGGCAAGAAAGCCTGCTTTCATATTACTGATCATTGTTTGTTTCGTTTTTAGCAAAGGGATAAATTTCGGCCAAAAGCGGTGCAAGAAAAAGAAAAAACACATTTTGCCATCACATCATAACATCTTCTAAAGAAGAAAGCCCTTAGAAAAGGGCCTTCGTTCATTTATTCATCTTAATTAAGCTCATAATTTGGGAGCAGCAGCCAGCGTTTCGGCTGAAGCACCTGCTGCGTATTTGTCAAAATTTTTCACAAACAAACCCGCCAGGAATTTTGCTTTTGCATCATAAGCGGTTTTGTCTGCCCAGGTGTTTCTTGGAGTCAATATTTCTGTTGGCACACCCGGAACGGCCTTTGGTATGGCAAAGCCGAAAACAGGATCAGTTTCTGTTTCCACGTTGTCTAATTTCCCTTCCAGCGCAGCCGTGATCATTGCACGGGTATAAGAAAGTCTTATGCGATTTCCTACTCCATAAGCACCACCGGTCCAGCCGGTATTGATCAACCAGACATTCGCCTTGCACTCCTGCATTTTCTTTCCCAACATCTCCGCATATTTGCCCGGATGCAGTGGAAGAAAAGGCGCACCAAAACCAGCGCTGAACGTTGGCTTCGGCTCGGTTACACCCGTTTCCGTTCCGGCAACTTTTGCCGTGTAGCCGGAAACAAACTGGTACATCGCCTGACCTTTTGTTAATTTAGAAATAGGCGGCAACACACCATACGCATCACAAGTCAAAAAGAAAATATTTTTAGGAACTCCGCCGATAGACGGTTCCTGTGCATTGGAAATAAAATGAAGCGGATAAGATACGCGGGTGTTTTCGGTTACGGAACTATCATCGAAATTGATTTGAGTTGTTCCCGGAAAGAACTCGACGTTTTCTACAATTGCCCCTGGACGGATGGCACCAAAGATCTCCGGCTCTTTTTCTTCCGACAGGTTGATCAGCTTTGCATAGCAACCGCCTTCAAAATTGAAAACGTTATCCCCGGTCCATCCATGCTCATCATCACCAATCAGCTTTCGGTTTGGATCCGCACTTAAAGTTGTTTTTCCTGTTCCGCTCAGCCCGAAGAAGATTGCCGTATCGCCATCCTTGCCCATGTTGGCACTGCAGTGCATGCTTAACACATTCTTCTCCTGCGGAAGAATGTAATTTAAAATGGTGAAGATGCCTTTTTTGGTTTCGCCGGTATAGCCCG
>DASVSM010000648.1:0-5808 GCA_036388115.1 Flavisolibacter sp. | reverse complement strand
TCAATTCCATTTCCGTGAACACAGAATGAATCTTGTCGTGACAGATCTTATGCAACAAAATAGTGGTTGTGCCCTTCCCTCCTTTGCTTAATGGTAATAAATGATGCCGGTTGCAGGGTTCTGCCAAGGGGCGGCCACACAAAGGGCACTCCGCTTCTACGTCCTCGCTCATGCGCTTCCGAAACAAGAAACATACCTCAAAAGATAAGTGTAAAGTTCAAAGCTTAAAGTCTCTAAGGTTGGGCCAGCCTGACGGTAACTGGAACAACTTTAAACATTAAACTTTAACGGACAATACTGAGACACTACCCGTTTGTAACAACTGGCAAGAATTTTTATTCATTCATGTAATGGACCGAACGCTGCATCGCAAAGCAAAATTTTCGCTGGCTGATTTGCCTACCCTGCTCAAACTGGCATTCTCGAGCCTGGTACACAACGATCCGTTGCGTATGGCAGGCGCCACAGCATTCTTTACTTCTTTCGCCCTGCCTTTTATCCTGATCCTGCTGACCCAGGTTTTAGGCCTCATTGTAAATCCGTTGCGCCTGCGCCGCGAAATCTTTGAAGATCTCTCCGGCGTTTTCGGCCAGCAAAGTGTGCGGCAGGTAGTGGACACTTTAATCGCCTTCCGGCAATTGGCACACAATGTATGGATCACCCTAATTGGCTTTCTTTTCCTCTTGATGGTAGCAACCACTCTATTGATGGTGGTAAAAGCATCCATTAACCAGATATGGCGCATAAAAGCAGAAGCGGGAAGAAGTTTCCTTGGCAAGCTGCGCACCAGGATGCAGTCTATCTTTATCATTGTGGGAACGGGTATTCTAATCATCACTGGAATTCTGGCAGATGCCATCAGGGCACAAATGGGCAAGAGCATCAGCGAACTATCTCCTTTACTTGCTTTTTATGTAAACAATATACTCATCCATTTCTTTTCACTCCTTTTTGTTACGTTATGGTTTGCTATTATTTTCCGGCTGCTGCCTGATGCAAGGCCTTCCTGGAAAGTAGCATTAACGGGTGCTTTTGTTACCGCTATTTTATTTACCATCGGGAAAAGCCTGCTGCGGCTTCTGCTGTTCAACAGTAACATTGGCACTTTGTATGGCACTTCTGCAAGCATCGTGCTTGTACTGCTATTCGTGTTTTACTCTTCACTGATCCTGTATTTTGGTGCTGCGTTTACCCGTGTATGGGCCGACTATCTTCAGAAGCCCATCAAACCGCTGTCCTATGCTACTCGGTATGAAGTAACAGAAATGCATGAAAAATAATGGCCGTTGTATTATTAATGATGCGGCGGATTAGCTTGTGGTATTGTATACTTTTGACCTTTACCCAGTAAATGAACTTTTAAATCCCTGACGGACATCAGCTTATTATTTGTAAACTCATTGATGTTGGCTTCCCTGATATAAAATCCCTCAATGATTGTTATCAGCCCGCTACCTATTACTTCCGCTTCCACGCCGTTTTGCACAACAATAGCCGAATCTTCTTCAATACCAATTCCAATGCAACCCGGATTGGTTTCTACTACCTGCGCCATCCGCACAAAACGGCTGCGGTCTACAAAATGGGTATCAATGCAAACATCTTTCAGGAACTCAAGCCCGGTGGTAACTTTTATTTCTCCGCCAATCTGTTGTACGTCCTTACTACCCGCATAGATCATGGGTGTAGACATAGCCATGGCACCGGCACTGGTACCCCCAATAATGATTCTGTCCCTGATATACCGGTTTTTCAGATCGGTAAGAAAAGTGGTTCCGCCATAGATGGAAGTCAACTTCAACTGATCGCCACCTGTAAAGAAAAAGCCATCCGCTTCTTCAATTCGCTTTGCCAGGTTATCATCCAGCGCTTCGCCCCTGCTATTGTGATGAAAATGATGCACCCGCCGAACACCCAAACCGGTAAATACCTTTTTGTAATCGGCAAACGATCCGTCAGGCTCACCACTGGACGTGGTAACCACCTCAATCAAAGGGCTTTCTTTTTTACCTAACAGGTCAACAAAGGTTTTGAGCACTTCCAATCTATCCTGCTGATCCGAACTTTCTTTCCCGCCCTTCTCTTCATCTTTTGTTTCAAATTCCTTGGCCTCTGCTCCGCCAATAATTACCAGTATCCCTTTTGGCACGGGACAGCCGTTTTCACCATTTTTTCTTGCCATATTATTCGTCTTTTAATTTCCTTCCTTATTGCCTGCGTACCGAATCTCCCACAGGTACGTTATAAACAGGCCGCCTGTCTCCCCACAGCCACGGCCCGGCATAGGGGCTTTTTCCATTCACACCAATTGTTGCCTCGCTCGTTCCTGTTCCCTGGATAGATGTTCCTGTACCCACTGCACCGCTGCCAAACGTGGTGCCTGAGGTGACAGCCGTGGTATTGCGCAATAGAATCCGTCCGTTTGCAATGCCGTATGTTGCTTTTGGCATTCCCATAACAGGCGATGTATTTCTTTGAACCGGTGCACCGGCTGCCCTTTGGTTCAGCGTATTAATTGTTGGGTCGGAGATCTGGAACCTTGTACCCGATGGTGCATAGGCTGCGTTATTTGTTGCAGTGGCCAGCGTAACCGTGGCAGTGTCCTTATCTTTTGCGGCAGCCTTTGCTTTCCTGGTAACTGACTTCTTCACCGTTTTCTTTTTTACTGTTTTTGCTTGTGCATCTGCATTTAACAGGAAGCAAAATGACATGATACCCAACAACATCATCTTTTTCATAACCACAATTTTTGTTATCAGGTATGATGTTGCAAAGGAGTTGCCACAATTATGGCAGGGCTTCTTATTTAAATAGCGCAGCAAATTCAAACAGGTACAATATTTTATTAGAAAAGGGAAAGGAAAGATATGAACATGATCAAAGTGCCTTTTAATGGCAAGGGACGGAAGGTGAATTATAAAGTGGAGACGATAGATATGAGCATGACACCGGTTGGCTTTTTAAATGTTTACACGGTATTTATTGATGACCCTGAACTGCAAGCCATTATTGGGGAACATTTTACCATCCTGCATAATCATACGGCTACTGTTATGCCTTTGTATGAAATAAAGGTTTCCGGGAACATAGATGAAACCAACCTTAAAAAAGCAATTGCCCAGCAGGTCATGAACAACCCTACAGAATAATAAAAAGGAAAAGAATCGTTCAACAGTTAGTTGCCGATTCTTTTCCTTTTTAAATTCCGGTTAGTTATTACGGAGTACCAATTGTTTCATCGTTGTCCAAAGGGATGCTTTCCGAAGCTCCCTGTTGCTGGTTGCCTTCCTGCGGCGAACCTGCGGCCGATCCACCTGTCGGGTTGCCGTAATCTGCTACTTGTGACCCCGGACTATTTAAAGTGGGATTTTGCTCGCCAGTCTGACCATCCTGCTGTTGCTTTTTTTCATCTTCCATAATCTTTAGTTTAATTGAACGCATTCAAAAATCATTCTGTTTTTTTGTTGAGCCTGCCATGAAAAATAATAAGGACTGCTTACTTACCTTTTCCCCAATTATCCTCCATTTTTTTGTATTGCTTTTTGGCAACGGTGGATTTCTTTTTGCTTTTCGCATCGCCCTTCTTTTTATGCGCATTGATGTTGTTCACAAGGGAGTTCTTGACACCTAATTTATTTTTCTTTGTGCCTGCTTTTTTAGAGGCCGCCTTCTTCGATGCTGCTTTACTGGTAGTTCTTTTCGTGGTGCTCCGTTTGGTGCCGGCTTTCTTGCCTGCACTCTTTTTTGTTGCCGAACGTGTTGATGGAGACTTTTTTGATGCTGCTCTCTTAGTTGCTGTTGCCATTGGTTTTTCTTACAGCAGAACAAGGAATATACCTAAACAGGTTCTGTTTAAAACATAAAAAGGAGCGCAAACATTCCTTGAACATCGTTATGTCAGGACGGATATTTCATCCACCACCTACTGTTATACGGCTCTCCGTTTATAACGACTGTTTCGCCGGGTGAAGGCAGAATAAGTTTTACGCCTTTCTTTTCCGCTTCCGCCATCAACCTTTCTACAGGTTCCTGCCAGGGGTGCATAGCCAGGTTAAACGTACCCCAGTGAATGGGCAGCAGCAAAGGATCGCCCAAATCAAGCGTAGCCTGTATCGCATTCTCCGGACCCATGTGAATGCTTTCCCAGTACTGGTTGTAGGCACCAATTTCAAGCATGGCAATATCAAAGGGTCCAAGCCTTTCGGCGATTGTTGTAAAGCCATTATAATAGCCCGAATCGGCACCAAAGTAAATATTGTGTGATGAATTTTTGATGGCAAAGGAACCCCACAAGGTTGTAAAGCGGTCGTTCAGCCAGCGTCCCGAAAAATGCCTTGCCGGTGCTGCCGTTATGATAAAGTCCTTTTCTATTTCGGTGGACTGCCACCAATCCAGCTCTGTCACCAACTCTTTTGAAACACCCCAGTTCACTAAACGCTTGCCTACACCCAACATGGTAATAACCGGGATGTTTTTTTCTGCTAGCCGCAGCACAGATTTTTTGTCCAGGTGATCGTAATGGTCGTGAGAAAGAAGGACAAAGTCAATTGCCGGAAGATGATCAATGTGCAAGGGGTTTTGAAAGAAACGCTGCGGGCCAAGGTATTTGAATGGCGAAACACGGTTGTACCAAACAGGATCGGTTAAGAAACGTTTGCCCCCTGTTTCAATCAACAGGCTTGAATGACCCAACCAGGTAACCCGTAAAGCAGTGGGAGGAAGTTGCTGCAATACAGCGGTATCTACCGAAAATGGCCCTATCGCAGCTGAGGGTTCACGCCCCGGATGCTTTTGAAAGAATTGGCGCATCACCTTAAAGAAGGTGCCGGGCTTCATCATTTCAGTTTGTACAGGATTCAGAAAGATCTTTCCGTTGTAATTATCAGTGGCTTGCATTGGATAAAATTAGCCCGGAAATGATCAGCATCACTCCCGGCATTTGGGTTTGTTCTGAAATGCAAGGCCACTAGCCGTTTGCTAACAGCTACCGAGTAACCAATAGATCAATACAAAAACAATGATTGTCCCGAAACAACCTCCGCCTAATTTGCTGGCACCATATCCTGCTATCAAAGCTCTTAACCATCCTGGCATAACGATCAGTTTTTTTACTCCGTTCAAAAAACTGTGCCATTTGACATTCAGCACCGGTTATAAGCCGGCCGTCAACATTGAACAAATGGAAAAATGGCTTGGTTAGAATGGATCCTCAGATGATGGGTTCTATGTTTTCTTTTATGAAGATTCTCTTGCAGGAAAGCTTCTGCTTTTTTTGAAAGATGATATAGCTTTCCAAACGAATCGGTATGATAAGGAGTAATAAAACCTGCAGACAGCAAATGGTCAAACTCCTCCTTCTCCAGCCGTTGATGCCCGCAAATGATCACATCAGGGAAATGATAATAGTATTGGATAGTTTGATTGAACACTCTAACCAACAGTTGGAGCAATGATTGATCGGCTGCAGCTCTCGTCATGAAGTAAGTTTCCCGGAAACCTGAATTATTACAGGAAAAATAATGCCACACAGCACACATAAAAAAAGCAAACAGCTTTTAGTTTTTACTGGCATCTTTTTTTCTCTTTTTCTGAAAACATGTTTGTTATGAGCAAAGACAAAAAAGGCCGCAGTGGTAGCCAGAGTGGCAGCGGGGGAAAAAAAGAAAATGTTAGCGACCGCAGGCAAACAGAACAACCGGGAGCTCCTAATAAAAGCAACCGGCAAACAGGTGGCAACAGGCGTCACGAACGGGATGATTCAAATGGCGGACCTGATAAAAACACCACGAAAAAAGGTGCGAACGCCGT
>DASVSM010000647.1:0-2694 GCA_036388115.1 Flavisolibacter sp. | reverse complement strand
GGTCGAGCTTTTTAAGCAATGCGAGATGGTCATTGATTTTGAAAAAAGCCTTATCTACCTGCATCGTATCCGTAAAAAAGAAGCTGGAAGCTGTGTGCAGGACCTGTTAAAAGATACAGCGCTTTACAGAACCTTTCCCATTGAATTTATCAATAACCGAATTGTGACCGCTTCTGAAATAGCAGGGAAGAAAATAAAATTCATTATCGATTGCGCGGCAGAATCCAATATTCTCGACAGCCGTTTGCCCAACAACATTTTTGAGCTGGTAACCATTAACAGGAGGGTAAAACTTACCGGCCCGGGAGACCGGAAAATTGATGCCTTGTACGGCAGCCTAAGTGAACTGAAAATGGGCAGCCGGCAAATCAATAATCTCCCGGTGATTGTGCTAAACCTCGAATATACCTGCTTTGCCGAAGGCAACTGTGGTGATGGCGTTTTAGGATTTGATTTTCTATCGCAGCAGAAAATCGGGTTTAATTTTGTAACCCGCAAGATGTACATATGGAAATGATAAGCACAAGACATGAACACATTAACCGGGCAGGCATTTGCTTGCTTGTCTTGGCTTTATTGACTGCCATAAGTGGTTTTAGCCAGCCTGTTAAACACTATTCTATTAAGAACGGCCGCATGTACATTGAGTTGACAAAAGACATTCGTCCGTCGGAACTGGATAGCTTTATTTACCAGTTTGAACTGGGCGAACTTGACCTGAAAACATTTCTTCGCACTAACCGGCCCGACTCCCTGGCTAAGCTGGGATGGAAAGTAGAGGTGAATAACGAAATGGGTGTTATTATCAGTAAAGGCTTTGAACCGTTTGATGTATTTAAAAATCCTGCTGACAAGATCATTTTTCCGCACAATACGCAACCCTTGTTCCCGGCAACAAATAACGGGGTCGTCTTCGGCGTAAACCGCTTCCGAAACAAGTCTCCTTTTGTCATGCAGGATTCGGTTGTTCGCTTTTTCCTTCGCAATTATAAAAATGCAAGGCAGGTGGTGCTGGCTGGAAGTTTCAATAATTGGGTCCCGGATCAGCTCTTCATGCAACAAACGGACAGCGGCTGGATCTATCATGTAAAACTGGGGGCCGGAAAGTACTGGTATAAATTCGTAATAGATGGCGACTGGGTACCCGATAAGGACAATCTTGTTTCCGAAAATGACGGGCTGGGGAACATCAACTCGGTGTTCTATAAACCGAATACACTTTTCTTGCTGCCGGGCTTTTCTGATGCAAAAAAAGTATTTCTCGCCGGCAGCTTTAATAACTGGGAGCCAAAAGAGCTGGTCATGCGGAAAACAGCCACCGGGTGGGACCTTCCGCTTTATCTTGCCCGCGGCACACACACGTATAAGTTTGTCATTGATGGCAGGTGGATGACTGATCAAAACAACAAGGAGCAACTGCCGGATGGCCATGGTGAATACAATTCGGTTCTTCGCATTGGCAAGCCGCACCTGTTCAGGCTAAAGGGATTTGAAAACGCCCGGCAGATCAACCTCGCCGGTTCTTTTAACCGCTGGAAAGAAGACGAATTATTCATGATAAAAACTGCCGATGGCTGGGAACTGCCGTACACCTTGGGGCCGGGCAACCACGAATATAAATTCAGGGTCGACGGCAAATGGATGAGCGATCCTGACAACCCGATGAATTCCGCCCATTCCGGCAATTCTTACCTGATCATTGAACCCAATTATACGTTCCGCTTAAAGGGTTTTAAAGATGCTAAAAAGGTGTTTCTTGCAGGGGATTTTAACCAGTGGGACCCTAAGGCTTATGCCTTGAAAAAACAAGGCGACGAATGGATTTTTCCTGTGCAGCTTTCGGCGGGCAAACATTTGTACAAATACATTGTTGACGATAAGTGGATCATTGATCCGGACAATAAATTGTGGGAGCAGAATGAATTTGGCACCGGTAATTCCATCCTTTGGATTGAGAAGTAAGCTTGATTCTCCGACGTGCCTGAACGTTGTTCCGTTTTCACAGAACATTTTCCTGACCTTTTACAACTGATCGGCAAGCTATAGTGCCTGCTTTTACAACCGGCACCTTGCATTATTTTTCGACTTTTTATGCACACCCGCTTTTTCATTCGCAAGTCTTTTCTAACTTTTCCAAGCTATATAAAAACCAATACGCATGAAATGGGTTCTTTCACATCAATCGACTGATAACCATAAATGGTTATTGCAGGATGCACCGGAAACCGCACAATTCACTTACAACCTGCAAAACCACTCCATTCGCATTAAAGGAAAAAGCAGCCGCCTTTTTTTCCTGGAGCCTTCAGGGTTCTTTCAAAAAAAGATAGTGCTGCGTTCGGAATATGGTGTGTTGCTCGCCGAATCTCCGGCCGTGGCCACAAAAGAAGGAACGCTTCTGATGAATGGCCTCAAGTACTTCTTTCAATGGGAAAACAATCAGCTCTCACTTTTCGATAAAAACAAAAACCTTGTTTCTTCAGTTGCTATTGAAGCTGCAGATGAAATGGCAAGGGAAGCGCAGGCAGTGCTTCTCTTCTGCCATGCCTGGCTTGTTTACGCCAGCCAGCATCCAAAGACAAGGGAAGATCTGCTCGTTGCGTAACAGCCTGCTTCGCCGTGTGTACACTAACATTCTTTGAGCAATTAATCTCGTGGATAGAACAGCCGGTGATCTCTCTCCTATTACGTTGC
>DASVSM010000646.1:0-8290 GCA_036388115.1 Flavisolibacter sp. | reverse complement strand
ATGCGATAAGGAAAAGAATTATCTGTTGATACACGATAGATCTGCGCCGTGGGCTGGTTCATGTAGGTGCTCCAGTTCTCGCCTCCGTCAAAGCTTACCTGCGCACCACCATCATCGGCAACGATCATGCGGTTGCTGCTTTCAGGATCGATCCACAGATCATGGTGATCGCTATGTGGTGTGCGAAGCGATTGAAAGGTTTTTCCTCCGTCCCTGCTGCGCATAAAAGCCACATTGGGCGCATAAACGGTGTTTTCGTTTTTCGGATCCACAAATACTTTGGTATAGTACCAGGCACGTTGGCGAATGTTGTTGTCGTTTGATGTCAACGTCCATGTTTCTCCACCATCGGAAGAAGCAAACATGCCTCCGGCTGCATTCTCTACCAGCGCATAAACCTTATCCGGATTAGACGGCGCTACGGCAACACCAACAATTCCCCACGCGCCTTTCGGCAGGCCTTTTTTTGCCGTGATATTCACCCATGTTTCACCACCATCTGTGCTCTTCCAAAGTCCGCTTCCTTCACCACCGCTTTCCATGCTGTAAGGTGTACGGATCATTCGCCAGGTGCCTGCATATAAAACCGAAGGATTGCCCGGCTCCATCACAAGGTCCGATGCTCCCGCCTGGTTGTTGACAAACAATGTTCGCTTCCATGTTTTGCCTCCGTCGGTTGTTTTGTAAACGCCCCGTGTTTCATTAGGCCCGAAGGTATGTCCCATGACAGCTGCCCAAACGGTGTTGGCATCTTTCGGGTGCACCACAAGCCGGATGATATGACGACCATCTTTCAGCCCAATGTTCTTCCACGTTCTTCCGCCATCATCACTGCGCCACATGCCGCCAAGGCCCTCGCTTACATTACCGCGAAACGTATTCTCGCCTTCGCCCACATAAATCACGTCTTCATCACCTGGTGCTACGGCCACTGCGCCAATGGTGCCACCAAAATATTTATCGCTGATGTTTTTCCAGTTGCTTCCGCCATCTGTTGTTTTCCAAACGCCGCCGCCTGTTGCACCAAAGTAAAAGGTGTTCTTGTTCTTATAACTAGCTGCCACAGCGCCACTACGGCCGCCACGAAAGGGACCAATCAGCCGGTATTTTACTTTTGAAAGAAGAGTGGAATCGGGATTGAATGATTCGCTGACGGCCTTCTTTTTTTGCGCCGGCGCAGCGAGTGAAATGCAAGCTATTGACAAGAGCAGAAAAATTTTCCTCATAGTTATAGGTGATTGTGCGCAAAAGTTACTGAAAGATTGATTAGGAAATTTTCTTCGAAATGGAAATAGCGGCGGCTGATGAAAAGCGCAATTCCATCGTGCTGTTTTCCTTAGTTTTAATTCATGAAGCATGCATTTACGCTAACCGGAAACCTTGTTGATGTTCACCAGAAAAAGATCTATCCTGCCGAAATAAAAGTAGAAGGTCAACGCATTGTTTCCATCACACCAGCTGCCCATCTTCCATCATCAACCTACATTCTTCCCGGCTTTATAGATGCGCATGTGCACATTGAAAGCTCGATGTTGATCCCTTCTGAATTTGCAAGGCTGGCGGTTGTGCATGGTACTGTCGCCACGGTCAGCGATCCGCATGAAATTGCCAACGTATGCGGCATGGAGGGAGTCGAGTTCATGATTGAGAATGGCAAAACAGTTCCCTTTAAATTCAATTTTGGCGCACCAAGTTGTGTGCCCGCTACCATTTTTGAAACGGCCGGTGCTGAACTAAACAGTAAGGCAGTAGAAGAACTGTTGCGGAGAGACGAAGTTTTGTACCTGAGTGAAATGATGAACTTTCCCGGTGTATTAAATAGTGATGAAGAAGTGATGAAAAAAATTGCGGCGGCTAAAAAATGGAACAAGCCGGTTGACGGACATGCACCGGGCCTGCGCGGCGAAACTGCCAAGCAATACATCGACGCTGGCATCTCTACAGACCATGAATGTTTTACGGCAGAAGAGGCCCTCGATAAATTAAAACATGGCATGAAGATCATTATCCGTGAAGGCAGTGCTGCCAAAAATTTTGAGGCGTTAATTGACCTGCTGAATGACTACCCGGAGCAAATTATGTTTTGCAGCGATGACAAACACCCGGATAGTCTGGTGGATGGACATATCAACCAGTTATGTGCAAGAGCAATCGCAAAAGGCATTGATGTTTTTAAGGTTTTACAGGCCGCTTGTGTAAATCCGGTGGGGCATTACAAACTGAAAGTAGGATTGCTAAGGGAGAATGATTTTGCTGATTTTGTTGTGGTAAAAGATTTGGAAAGTTTTGAAGTGCTGCAAACCTATGTGGATGGATCACTGGTAGCAGACAAGGGAAAGAGTTTAATTAATAGCATTGAATATGCCGCCGGCAGAACTGTAAATAATTTTAGTTGTTCAAGAAAAAGCCCGGTGGATTTTATAATAAAGGGGATGAGTTCAGGCGAGGTTCTGCAGTCCAATTGGTTTAAGGAAGATGGAAGCGACGAACGTAGTATCCCGGTTATAGAAGCCCTGGATGGTCAACTTATCACCAATAAAATAGTAGCCAAGCCTGAAGCGGCAGAAGATCTTTTACAATCGGATATCGATAATGATATTTTAAAAATCGTTGTGGTAAACCGTTATAAAGATGCGCCGGTGGCAATGGCGTTCATAAAAAACTTCGGGTTAAAGAAAGGGGCTATTGCTTCTTCGGTTGCACATGATTCGCACAACATTGTGGCAGTGGGCGTGGATGATGAAAGCATCTGCAGGGCAGTGAATCTTATCATTGAAAAAAGAGGTGGTATTAGTTGCGTTGGCGACAGCGATATCATTTTGCCCCTGCCTGTTGCCGGCTTAATGAGTACGGAAGACGGCTATGAAGTAGCAAGGCAATATTCTGCTATTGACAAAGCTGCCAAAGAGTTGGGATCAACGTTATCGTCGCCTTTCATGACCCTTTCCTTTATGGCCTTGCTTGTGATACCGCATTTGAAGCTAAGTGACCTGGGCTTGTTTGATGGCGACTCTTTTCAGTTTGTGAAATAAGAGGAATGGCGTTGGTATTCAGTAGAGGCAAATCAATCACCTGGGTTACCATTATGCCTCCTGTCCAATCCACACGGCACCACCAATGCTGTCCCGTTCTGCACCTGTTACCGAAGAAAGTACATTGTATTCCTGCCGCCATCGTAACACACCAATAAATGCCATGATCAACGCTTCCTTGTATTGAATGAGGTTTTGGTCCGGTACCATCACTTCAACGTTTAACTCTTTTAATTCTTCCGAAAGCCGATTGAGTAAAAACGTATTGAAGGCACCGCCGCCTGTAACAAGCAGTTTGGAGTTTGCCGTTTGGGGTTCATGGTTGTTTGACACCTGCCAGTTGCTAACCGACAACTTAATCTGGTGAACAATGTGTTCTGCCATTGTTCGCAATGCATCCTGCGATGACAGGCTAAAGGAGGCTATCAAAGGATATACTTCTCCGGTGCCGAAATCATTGGCCAACGATTTGGGATAAGGCTGACGATAATAGGGAAGGCTGTTTAACTTTTGCAACAGGTCAGCATGAACCTTTCCGCCTGAAGCGATGGTTCCGGCTTCGTCGTAGTCTTTTCCTTCATTTTGTGCAAAAAGGTTCAATACGCGATTGGCCGGACAAACATCAAAAGCAATATACCGTTCCGGGTGACTGAAAGAAATGTTGGCGATGCCACCGAGATTCAGGTACATGTGATAATCCTTCAACAAATATTTTTCACCGATAGGGACGATGGGAGCGCCTTGTCCGCCAAATGCCACGTCCAATGCTCTCAGATCGCTTACAACGGGCAGGCCTGTTTCCGCTGCAATGGCAGCCCCATCGCCCAACTGTGCTGTCATTTTCTTCTGTGGAAGGTGAAAAGTGGTATGCCCATGTGAGGCAATCAGTGCCACTTTGTAATGAAGACCCTTTTCATTGATAAAACGGTTGACCGCTTTTCCAATATAATGTCCATAATCACTATGCAGTAATTGATAATCCAACGCACTTATTAAGGTGGCATTTTGAAGCCTGCTTTGCCAATCTTCGCTGTATTCATAGCAATCGGCGGCAATGATCTCAAAACTCCAGTTGCCGGCGTTGTGCACAAATTCTATAAAAGCAATATCCAATCCGTCCAACGAACTGCCGCTCATTAATCCAATAGCCCTGTATGTCATATCTTATTTTATATTTTTAAAGCCGATCCTTTCAACCAATCAACTTTTCAACCATTCAACTTACTTTTGGCGAAGGTAGAAATTCAATTCAATGGTCATTAACCTTAGCAAAGAACATTCGCTTGTCAGCAACTGGGTAGCAGAATTGCGTGACGTTACGGTACAAAACGACCGGATGCGGTTCCGCAGAAACCTGGAGCGCATTGGTGAGGTTGCCGCCTTTGAAATAAGCCGTCGCCTTCCTTATGTGGAGAGGGAAATTCAAACGCCGCTGGGTATTGCCGTGTGCGAGGTTTTAGAAGAACAGCCGGTGCTCGCCACTATTCTTCGTGCCGGGCTGGCACTTCACAACGGACTGCTTTCTTATTTCGACAAGGCCGACAATGCTTTTGTTTCCGCCTACCGCAAACACAGGGCAGATGGCACGTTTGAAATTGCCATGGAATATCTTTCCTGTCCGGAGATTGAAGGAAGGACCCTGATCATCTCCGACCCGATGCTGGCTACCGGCGCCTCATTGGTGAAGACCATCCAGTATTTAAAAGAGGAAGGAAAGCCAAAGGCCATTCACATTGTAACGGCCATTGCCTGCACGGTGGGCATTGAGTTTTTACGGCTTCATGTACCGGAGGCCACCGTTTGGTGTGGGGCAATAGATGATGAGTTAACCGCAAAAGGCTACATTGTACCCGGTCTTGGCGATGCCGGCGACCTTGCTTTTGGAACAAAAGTGCAGTCGTAACAATATTTTTGCTGACATAGAGTTTTAATGTAATTTACCTGCCCAACTAACAAATGGAATGAGAAATACCGTCCTCTTATTATTGTTGCTTTGTTCTCTGCTTTCTGCCAAAGCACAAGACCCTAATTTTTCTCAGTTTTTTGCTTCTCCGCTGACATTGAACCCAGCCCTAACCGGCAAGTTTGAAGGCACTATCCGTGGTGCAATGAATTACCGTAACCAGTGGCCTTCCATTAATAATGCTTATACAACCTATACTGCTTCCATAGATGCCGGCATCTTAAAAAACAAGATCCCTGAATTTGACCAGTTTGGTGTAGGTGTTCTTGGTTTTTCCGACAAGAGTGGGAACGGTGTTTTGCAGAACAATTCGTTTGCGCTTTCTACTTCCTATCACAAGTCGCTGGATGAAAATGGTTACAGCCAGTTAGGCCTTGGCTTTCAGGGAGCGTTTGTAACAAAAAACCTGGATGTGACCAAGGTAAAGTTTCTCGACCAGCTAAGAGCCGATGGCTTTACGGGTTTAACGGAAGAGGTCTTTTCCAGTTCGCAGCTTAATCTTTCTTACTTTGATATGAACGTGGGAATCTTATACAATGGAACTACCGATGGAACCAACAATTATTACGTTGGTGCGTCCATGTATCATATCACCCGGCCGAAGGAAACCTTCAATGGTGGTACGTATGTTTTAGATCCGCGTCTCACGTTACAGGCCGGCGGTAAACTTCCCATAGCAGAATACAATGCAGTGCACTTCAGTGCCATTCATAGCCGCCAGGCCAATGCCGTAAATACGGTTATCGGAGGCGCCTACATGATGAATGTGAACCAGGATCCGCAAAGCCCTACCAATCTTTATCTGGGTAGCTGGTTCCGCTTAGGCGATGCAGTGATACCTTACATTGGTTTAGAGTTTGGCAGCTTTCATTTAGGAGCCACTTATGATGTGAACGTTTCCTCCCTGAAACCCGGTTCCAATATGCGTGGCGGTGCAGAGTTCTCACTCATCTACGTCAAAAAGCCAAACGATCCTTACGCAAAGAGTGTGAATTGTCCGAAGTTTTAATTCCCCCTGTTCAAACCCTCTGTCTCCCTAAAGGGAGGACTTAGGTTTGTCAGACCTCTTGAACACTTTTTTGCTTTAAGAAAAAAGTGTTGACATATAATAGCTGAATAATATTGAAGAATAAAGTTATCTGCCTGTAGCGGAATAGAACCCAAACAGGAACGGAAAGACTGGTTGCATAATAACCGGTCTTTCCTTTTATGAGGATTGTATAAGTAAAAACTCACCGACCTAAGTCCTCCCTTTAGGGAGACAGAGGGTTTCCTCCCCTTCAGGGGGACAGGGGGAAAATCAGCGGCAGCAACAGCCAGCAGAAAAGCGTAATTAGAACCACCGATATAACATTCATTACAAATCCTACTCTTGTCATATCTTTTAACTTGATATAGCCACTGGAAAATGCTATGGCATTTGGTGGCGTGCCCATAGGCAGCATGCTGGCGCAGGAAGCTGCTAACGTCATGGGAATACCTAGCTGCAAAGGATGCAGCCCCGCAACGGTTGCCAGCTCGGTTACCACAGGAGCAAACACAATCACTTGTGCAATGTTGCTCATTACTTCCGATATGAAAAGAGAAATGAGGGTGACAAGGAAAATCAGTAACAGGGCATGGAACCTAAACTGGGTAAACCATACGCCCAGTTGCTGAATAAGCCCTGCTTTTTCCAAGGCGCTGGCCAGCGCAATGCCGCCACCAAATAGCAGCAGGATGCCCCATGCCATTTTGCTGGTGTCTTTCCATTGCAACAAGGCTTCCTTGTCTTTACCGGCTGGTGTAATAAACAGGAGCGTTGCGCCAATAATGGCAATCATGTTGTCGTCCAGCTTTAGCGGTGTTAGCCTGTTTAGCAGGTCTTTCGTTATCCACAGCAGCGCGGTGGCCAAAAAAATAATGAACACTCTTTTTTCAGGAATGGATATTTTGCCAAGGGCTGCCAGTTCATTATAAATAACCGACTTCGTGGTTTCATCACTTTTCATTCTGTTGGGATAAAGCCATTTTACGATCACGAAATAGAAGATCAGGAGTAGCAAAACGGCCAGCGGTGTGCAAAGCAACATCCAGTCGGCAAAGGAGATGGTATATTTAACCCGGTCGCTCACAAAGCTTGCATAAGCTACATTGGGCGGTGTACCAATCAATGTGGCAATGCCGCCGAAATTAGATGACAAGGCTATAGCGATCATGATACTGGTGGCAAAGTTGGAAATGCCTTTTTTGTATGAATGATTTTCTTCAATCACTTTTACTACCGACAATGCAATAGGAAACATCATCATGGTGGTAGCCGTATTGCTTAGCCACATACTGATCAATCCGGTAGAAATGATAAAACCCAGGATAATCCGGTTGCCACTGGTGCCGGTTAGTCTCACAATATTTAACGCAATGCGCCGGTGAAGTTTCCATTTTTCAATAGCCAGGCCAAGCATAAAGCCGCCCATAAATAAAAAGATCACTTCGTTGGCATAGGAAGCGGCGGTGGTTTTAATGGGTGCAATATTTAACAGTGGAAAAAGAATTAAAGGCAATAGCGCAGTAACCGGCATGGGCAACGCTTCTGTTACCCAAAGACCAATCAGCAGTGCGGCAACACCAATAACCTTTGCCCCTTCGGGCTGTATGCCAAATGGATTAATGAAATAGATAAGCACAGCAACGGCAACACAAATCATTGCCGTGAGTTGTTTGGTGAGTTGAATGCGCAAGCGGAAAATTTCCGCTAAGTAAACGATACAAAAAGCAAAAGTCAAAAGTAAAAATTCAAAACAGGGTGTCTCCCTTTTTCGTTTTAGCCTTTGGCGTTTTTCTGCCACTTACATAACCACTTGCCTTCAGGTAAAACCGGTAATGCCACTCTGCATGGTCACCGGCATAGTCTACGCCAATTCGAGGAGAACTAACAATGTCTTCTTCATTTACTTTAAAGTCGTCGTCACCAATATAAAGTTCATTGCTGACAAGAGATAACCCGCATTGCGAAGTGTGAAACCCCAGCGCTTTGCCTACACGGCCGGGACCACTGGTGATAGTTTCATCCCACTTCTTTTTACCGGTTCGTTCCAGCATAAATTCTTTTCCTTCCAGCGGTTCAATGGCCCTGATCAATACAGCATGCGGCTCGCCTTCTTTCGACGTAACAATGTTAAACATCTGGTGAACGCCATAACACAGGTACACATAAGCTTTTCCTCCGCTGCCAAACATCACTTCCGTTCGCTCCGTTCTCCCCTTCGACGCATGCGAGGCTTTATCCAACTCACCTGCATAGGCTTCCGTTTCT
>DASVSM010000645.1:0-5390 GCA_036388115.1 Flavisolibacter sp. | reverse complement strand
ACGCATTGGTCGCAGCTGGTGGTGCCACCGGTATCGGCAGTTTGCGCATCCTTCAGAACAATGATGTTTGCAAAAGCTTTCCGACAGGCGCTGCTACGTTGCCAGCAGTGACGGTTGCTAAATCACATGGCACAGATGCATATGTATTGCAAGCGAGCGTAGCCCTCGGCAGCGCAGCATCCTTTTATTTTGCCAACGGCAACTACATTCTGCCACTTGATCTGATCACCTTCTCCGGCGCCTTGCAGAACAACATTACGATGTTAAAATGGACAACGGAGAACGAAACAAACGCTTCTCATTTCGTAGTGGAAAGAAGTATTGACGGCAGCAGCTTTACCAGCATAGGCAATGTGAAGGCAAACGGCATTACGGAACGTAGTAACTATTCATTCCCCGATGCACAAGTACTGAGTCTTAACACTGATGTTGTTTATTACCGGTTGAAAATGGTAGATCAAAACAACGAGTTCAAATACTCGAATGTTATCACAATTACGATCTCTGATAACAACAGCATTGTTACTGCGTCGCCTAACCCTGTTACCAACATTGCGCAGGTACGTATTCGTCCCGATGCAGGTGGGTCTGTGAAATGGACACTGACGGATAATGCTGGTCGTACCATAATGAACAACCAGGTGCAGGTTCAAAAGAATAGTTCGAATGTATTTTCCATTAACATGGAAAACTTAGCCCAGGGTACTTATTATCTGCAATTGTCCGGTGCGGGCATGGATAAGAAAGTCAAGCTGCAAAAATTATAATGTTGTAGACGGTAATTTTTCAAAGCCTTTCCGATAACGGAAAGGCTTTTTTATTTTTCAATGGCTGCTTAATGCATTAGTTGAAATTGTTTGTTTGCATTATTAGTCCATTCTGCAAAACGTATGTCGTTGCGTTTATCTACTTAACTGTCTTTTTAGTAACACTGCTTTATCTTTTAAGGAGGCATAAAAAAAGGGCTGTTCCATTTCAGGAACAACCCGTTTGTATATGGAAAATATTTAAAGTGCCAGTCCAACCGATAGCTGGAATCCCTGGCTTTTCCATTTGTTCTGGTTATCGATATCGTTTATATTATTGAGGCCTACCACATAGCGGCCATTTAATTTAATCTTGCCTAAACCTATCTGGGCACCGCCCAGCATGGAGAAATCTCCTTTCTTAAAAGCTTCCTGCCCATTCTCCAACAGCCCTTTGTCCTGGTCCATCAGGATGCTGAACATTGGTCCGGCCTGCAATGAAAGCAGCGAACCTAATTTGTAATTCAATAATAGCGGGATGGATAAATAATTCAGCTTGACGTTATTGCTTCCGCTGAATGCATTTTGGTAGATGTTACGGAAACTTGTGTCGGTTCTTGTTTGGTACTGGTTGAATAACACTTCGGGTTGAATGCTGAAACGGCCACCGATACCGATGTTAGCAAAGCCACCCAAATGATAACCGTACTTGAATTCATCTCTGAAAGCCCTTCCATCTATCTTGGTAATATTGGCACCGGCTTTTACACCTATGCTGAACTGTGCCATAGCTGCCTGAGCTAAAAAAAACGTGAGAATAACGGCGGATAACCTGTATTTCATAAACATAAGTTTCATAAACCCGTTTCAAGTTTAATGCCGTATGTTGTTAACTAAACCGAAATCTTAAAACAGGAATCCGGCGTTGACCATAACGGCGGTAGTAAAGTTGTTAGAGGAGGCGGGGAAATAATAATCGAGCATCAATTGTGGCTGCAAGTAAAATTTTCCTTTTGCATATTCTGCTTTTACAAATCCGGTCAGCGATACCGGCTGAAAATAAAGCTGATCATCCAGTTCAATATTTTCTGTTGCATACAATACGTTCTGCCCGGTGCGGCGCACGGTAACATACGTGTTGGCCGTTTGGTTGAACCCGAATTGTTGCGTACCGCTGACAAAGGATATCTGCGGCGTGATACGTATGTAATCGCTTGACAGTTTTTCCCGGAAATAAAAATCATGTCGTATGGAAGTCTGCAGGGTAAAGTCACTAACTGATTCCGTTGTAGTAATGCGGGTAACGCCGCGCCGCGCCAGTTTGATACCTTTTATCTTTTCTTCTCTTTCTTTTACGTCTTCGCGGCTGCCCCAGCCATACCCAAAGCCTATCGAGGGTTTGAACCATAATTTGCGATGGGTGAAGTAAGCGAAAGCCTCATTTTGCAGGGGCGACGTATAAAATGGCAAACCTTTTTTGGTGATGTAATGCGTGAAAGCAATTCCGGTTATAAATGCTTTATTCTTTTGATAATCATAAGAACCTGAAAGGGAGAACTGGTAGGGATTCATGCTGGTTCCATCATTCACCACCGATGCTCCCGCACTGATGCCAAACCTTGTTCTATCGAAGTAGCCAATGGAAGGAGCATAGATGAATTGCTTCCTTGTTTCTGTTGTTTTAGCGTCGGGCTGGTAAGTAAAAAAACTTTGACCGATGGCGAGGTTAAACAGCGCAAAACTTCTTGGTGCCGATAGCGAATCAATGAAGGCTTCTAATTCAGAGAAGAGGTCATCGTAGTCGGTAAATGAAGTATCGAAAGCAGGTGTGTCTTTTCCCTTTTGTGCCGTGCACAACTGAACCAGGCAAACAGTGGTTATCGTTAGCAAAAGTTTTCGAAGCATTACAATGGTTTAGGGTGTTTCAACCAGTAACGGAATGCGTATTGACGGGCAAGTTAAAGCAAATTTTATTTGCCTTCCTTCACTAGCTCAGCTCCAGCAAGGTAATCTCCGGAAGGATGCCTATCCGGCCAGGATAACCAATAAAACCAAACCCCCTGTTTACATAGATCGCCTGCGAACCTTCGTGGTATAAACCTGCCCATTGGTTGTACACATATTGAACCGGGCTCCAGCGAAAGCCTGGTATCTCCACCCCAAACTGAAAGCCATGTGTATGACCGGATAAAGTAAGATCGATGTCACTGAATTTTGGTCTTACTTCTGCATCCCAATGCGTTGGATCGTGACTCATTAAAATTTTAAAAGGATACTTTTCGGCGCCTGCGTATGCCTTTGGAAGGTTGCCATATTTCGGGAAATTGCTAAGTGCACTCCAGTTTTGAATACCGATCAAAGCAATTTGCTCACCCCCCTTTTCAAGAGGCACATGCTCGTCCCACAGCAGTTGCCAGCCCAGTTGCGCATGCACCTGTTTCAGCTTCTCCTGGTTTTCTTGTTTTTGGTCCTGGCTTTCCCAGGCAACATAGTCGCCATAGTCATGGTTACCAAAAATGGAATATACGCCCAGCGGTGCCTTCAACCGGCTGAAGGTGTCTATATAAGGAAGCATTTCATCATGCTTGTTGTTTACAAGGTCGCCGGTAAATAAGATCAGGTCAGGCTTTAAGGCCATGATCTTTTCAATGCCTTTCTCCACACCTTCTTTGTTGTTGAAGCTTCCTGAATGGACATCAGAGATCTGTACGATTTTTAATCCTTTGAAGGCCTGCGGAAGGTTCGGAAAAGAAAGCGGGATCTTCTTAATCTTATAGTTGTATTTATTGGTGAAGCCGTAAAGCAGGGTACCGTACAGGGAGCCTCCCACTGCAATTCCCAGCCAGCTTAAAAAAGCAGACCGGCTGATACGGGGACTCGATTGAAGGCCCTCGCCATCCGGGTTCTGAAAAAAGAATTTACCCCACAGCCATTGCACGCCCCTGCGTATATCATCAAGCAAAAAGAAAATAGCGGCAAAAAGCTTGAAGATGAACATGCCGATCAGAATGGCGAACACCGTACTTCGCAAGCCCTTTTGAATGTTGTCGAGATTTAAATAAGGCAGCAGAAAAAGCAGTAGTACAAAAACAATTGATATTGTCCAGTAGGTGACATTGATAATTCCTCTTGTGCGGGGGGCTGCAGAAGAGGTTAGCAATTTCAGGATCTGGAAAAAATAAATGTCCAGAACGATCATCAAGCCGCCTATCAGGAGCCAAAAGGGTGAACTGCGCATGTTGCAAATCTAATGCAAGGATTTTTGATCGATTGTTCAGTTAGATTCTTGACACTGCCGCTTTCTAACCCTCATTACTGTATTTTTGCGGGCATTGGAAAAACTGATAATCATGCGGTTAACGTATTACGGACAGTCGTGCTTTGCGGTGGAAATGGCAGGAAAGAATATTCTTTTCGATCCGTTCATTACCCCTAACGAACTGGCAAAGGATATTAAACTGGAAGAAATAAAAGCTGACTATATTTTGGTCTCCCATGGTCATGCAGATCATATTGCCGATTGTGTAACCCTTGCAAAGCAAAACAACGCTACAGTGGTTGGCCCGTTTGAAGTAGTGACGTGGCTGCACCAGCAGGGCGTGGAAAACTATCACCCGATGAATACGGGAGGAAAATGGGCGTTCGATTTTGGAACGGTGAAATGCACCAGTGCCATCCATTCGTCGGCGCTGCCAGATGGAAGCTATGGGGCTAATCCAATCGGGTTCCTGGTGACCGGTGAGAAGAATTTTTATTATAGTGGAGACACGGCGCTTACCATGGACATGCAGTTGATTCCCAGATGGGCAAAGCCTGATTTTGCAGTACTTCCTATCGGCGACAACTTTACCATGGGATACGAAGATGCGATCATGGCTGCCGAAATGATTCAATGCAGGAATATTGTAGGTGTACATTACGACACGTTCGGATATATTAAAATCGATCACGAAAAAGTAAAAAAGGCGTTTGCCGATGCCGGGTTGAATCTTTTTCTTCCCCGTATTGGTGAATCGATTGACATTTAAAAAACTATTGCATTAATGGCCAGAATTATCGGTGTTGCCAATCAAAAAGGCGGAGTAGGAAAAACAACAACTGCTATTAATTTAGCGGCGAGTTTTGCTGTGCTGGAATACAGGACTTTGTTAGTGGACGCAGACCCGCAGGCAAACAGCACAACTGGCGTTGGTTTTGATTTGCAGAACGTTACACAAAGCCTCTACGATTGCATGGTGAACAATGCGGAAGCCAGAGACGTGGTGCTAAAGACAGACATCCCTTATCTTGACCTTATTCCCTCTCATATTGATTTAGTAGGCGCGGAGATTGAAATGATCAATTATCCTAACCGCGAAGCCGTCTTAAAAAACCTGCTTGATTCCATGCGTGACAACTACGATTTTATTGTAGTTGACTGCTCTCCTTCCCTTGGTTTAATTACAGTAAATGCATTAACGGCTGCCGACTCGGTGATCGTGCCGGTGCAATGCGAATTCTTCGCCCTGGAAGGGTTAGGAAAGCTTTTGAATACCATCAAGATCGTTCAAAGCCGGTTGAATACAGCACTGGTCATTGAAGGTATCCTGATGACCATGTATGACGGCCGTCTTCGTCTCTGCAACCAGGTGGTAGCCGAAGTAC
>DASVSM010000644.1:0-2729 GCA_036388115.1 Flavisolibacter sp. | reverse complement strand
ATAATAGAGTAGTGCTGGCTACCGACGGCGACTTCAATGTGGGCTTGCGAAAAGAAGAAGAGCTGGAAGAGTTAATTACCCAGCAACGCAACGCAGGCGTTTACCTGACTTGCCTGGGAATTGGAATGGGCAATTACAAAGATTCAAAGATTCAAACGCTGGCGCAACGCGGCAATGGAAACTTTGCTTACATCGATAATTATCGTGAAGCAGAAAAGGTGCTTATGAAAGAGTTTATGCAAACGCTGTATACGGTAGCCGATGATGCTTTTCTATCGGTGCAGTTCAATCCGCAGTATGTAAAAGAGTACCGGTTAATTGGCTTTGATAATAAAATAGGGGCCATAAAAGATTCAGGAGCCAATATAGAGGGCGGTGAGATCGGTTCAGCCTTTTCCCAGATCATTGCATTTGAAATTGTTCCGGTTGAAGGCTACCAAAAGCAATTAACTGACCCTGCCAATTTTGTCCTTCGTTACCAGAACACCAATAGCAATACGTCCTGCGAAATGAGCGAAAAGCCACAATTGTTTTTTACTCCGTTTGCGCAGCTTCCTGATACTTACAAATTTGCCAGTTCGGTAATCATGTTTGGATCACTGCTTCGTAATTCAAAGCATGTAAAAGACGTGAGCTGGAATGATGTACTCAACATCGCCAAGCCTGCTGCTGACCTGAATAGCTACTCTCAAAAAGAATTTTTAGAGCTGGTAGAAATGGCAAAAAAGCTTTACGGTAAAAAAAGAAAAAAGGACGAATGAGAACGGGAAACGTGAATCGTCAAACGTCAATTTGAGTATCTTCTACTACTGCCCATCGCTCGATAGTTTTTGCCTGAATGATTCTCTATTTACGATTGCCGATTCACGATTGACATTACGAAAACATCTCTCTCATCTTATCAAAGAAAGACTTCTCTGTTTTGTCGGGGTTAGGTTTGAAGTTTGGCGACTTTTCCATCTTTTCCAGCATGGCCTTTTCTTCCGATGAAACGTTCTGCGGTGTCCATACATTCACGTGCACAAGTTGATCGCCTTTTTCGTAGCTGTTCACTGCGGGAAAACCTTTGCCTTTCAGGCGGAAGATCTTACCACTTTGCGTGCCGGCAGGGATCTTGATTTTTGCCCGTCCATCAATGGTTGGTACTTCCAGTTGGGTTCCAAAAACTGCATCCGGGAAAGTGATGTGGAGTTCATAAACTACATTAAGCCCTTCACGCTGTAGTTCTTTGTGGGCTTCTTCTTCAATGAGAATGATAAGATCGCCATTAATGCCGCCACGTTCACCGGCATTACCGCGACCACTGATGTTCAGTTGCATCCCTTCCTGCACGCCGGCGGGTATATCGATGGTTACGGTTTCTTCACCGTACACTCTTCCTTCGCCCTTACAGTTTCCGCATTTTGCGGTTACGGTAGAACCTTCACCATTACAGGTAGGGCAAGTAGTAACCGTTTGCATTTGACCTAAAAAAGTATTGGTCACTTTTCTTACCTGACCGCTGCCGCCACACGTACCGCAGGTTTGCACACTGCCTTTGTCCTTAGCCCCGCTTCCGGTACAGGTATTACACGTAACATATTTTTTTACCTTGATGTTTTTGGTAACGCCTTTGGCTATCTCTTCGTACGTAAGTTTTAGTTTGATGCGAAGGTTGCTGCCACGAATACCACGGGCCGCCCGCTGACCACCGCCGCCTCTTCTTCCGCCACCGCCTCCACCAAAGAAGGAGCCGAAAACATCCTCCCCGAAAATATCACCAAACTGGCTGAAGATATCTTCCATGTTCTGGCCCTGGCCACCACGGCCAGCCCCGCTCACACCCGCATGGCCATACCGGTCATACTGTGCCCGCTTATCAGCGTCGCTCAAAACTTCGTAGGCTTCGGCTGCTTCCTTGAATTTCTCTTCGGCAGCTTTGTCGCCAGGGTTGCGGTCAGGATGGTACTGCATAGCCACTTTGCGGTAGGATTTTTTGATTTCCTCCGCTGCAGCGCCTTTACTGACACCTAGTATTTCGTAATAATCTCTTTTCGACATTGGTAACCCCCATTCCGCAACTGCGGAGTGTTTTTTATTTCTCTGCCTGAACAGAGAATTGTTGTGTTAGTTGTTCAATATGTTCTGAACGTACAAGTGAGTGATGCTTCGGCTCCGCTCAGCATAAACTTCACAGAAGCTTTATAGTAGCATTGCTGCTGGTCAACTTCTTGCTATTTTCTTGTAAAGAACTTTTTTAATTTATCGAAACCTGAGTTGGTTAACGGGTCCCTTCATTTACCCACAACCACTTTGGCAAAACGAATGATCTTGTCATTCAGGTAATAGCCTTTTTGCACTTCGGCTACCACTTTTCCTTTCATTTCCTCACCTGCCTCAATCTCGGTAATGGCTTCGTGCAGGTCAGGGTTAAACTCCGCATGGAGAACTTCCATTGGTTTAAGCCCCTTTGCTGCTAACGTGCTGCGAAGTTTATTGAAAACAAGGCCAACACCTTCTTTAATCTGCGTGACGTCGTCCGTTTTTTCAAACTGGACCTGGGCTCTTTCGCTGTCGTCCAAAACATCAAGCATTTCAGTTATCACATCTTTACCAGCCGTTTGAATCAATTCAATCCTTTCCTTGGCTGTGCGTCGGCGAAAGTTATCAAACTCTGCAGCCTGGCGCAGGTATTTATCGTTTAGCTGGGCAATTTGTTCTTTTAAATTTTCAATCTCCGATTCTTCTAC
>DASVSM010000643.1:0-2811 GCA_036388115.1 Flavisolibacter sp. | reverse complement strand
CGCTGGCAGAAAAGCAGGGCAACATTCCTTTCCAGGTAATGGCAAAGACCGGCATCGGCTGGCTGCAGCTTGATATGAAGCAGTTCAGCGATGCGCTTTCATGGTTTCATAAGGCAGCAAACACACCCGGAAACGATGGTTATCTCCCTGCCTACAGTGCCTTATATTCTAACCTCGCTACCACACACCACACACTGGGCAATACGGATTCTGCTTTGCACTATATCCGCAAGGCAATTGACAATGCACGAAAGCACGAAACATTAAACTACCTCGCTACATCGCTTCGTATTTATGCCGACATCCTGTTGCATCAGAAGAAATATCCGGAAGCGGAAGAGGCACTGAAAGAAATGGTGCAGATACGCAAGAATGCCGACGGTTCTTTTTTTGTGAACTATGACATGAGCCTGCTGGCGCACTTTTATGCCCAAACCGGACAACCAAAAAAAGGCATCGCCCTGTGCAAGGCAGTGATTGACTCGGCGCATAAATCGGGGATTACCACACAACTCCAACTGATGTATGAGGCACTTGCCGCCAATTACAAGGCCGCCGATGAGTACAAAGCCTACGGCGAAACATTGGAAAAAAGCAAGGCCATGCAGGACTCTCTTTACACCATGAACACGGGGCAGTTAATTGCGGCACTGCAGTCGCAGAACGAGATACAGAAAAAAGAAAACATCATCATTCAGCAGAAATTAGATCTGGTACAAAAGAACCTGTTGTTCTATGGTTTGCTCACTGCACTTTTTTTCGCTGTTGTCATTGGTATTATTCTTTTCCGTCAATACAAAAAAAGACAACAGCTAAAGCTGCAGTTGTTCCGCGAAGAGGAAAAGCGCAAAAACGAAAGAGCGATCCTGGAAGCAGAGGAAACCGAACGCAAACGCATAGCCGCTGACCTGCATGATAGTCTGGGTGCTTATGCAGCTTCTATTGCATCAAATATTGATCATTTGCAGCAGCAGGCAACACCGGAGAATAAAGCGGTGCTGCAGGAACTGAAAAGCAATGCACAGGCTATTGTTTCGCAGCTGAGTGATACGATCTGGGTGCTGAAAAAAAATGCTCTGTCGTTAACCGCCATCAGCGACAGATTGAAGCTATTCATTCAGAAGATTGCGCCGAGTTATCCGGCGGTAACAATCGATGTATGGGAAGAAGTTGAAACCGATGAGGCATTGCCGCCGGCGCAGGCATTTCATCTGTTTCAGATCATTAAAGAAGCAGTGAACAATGCCCTGCGCCATAGCCGGTGCAAACGGATAACCATCAAGCTGATTAGCAATGCCGGCTGGCGCCTCTCAATAAGCGATGATGGCAGCGGCATTATGCAAAGCACCATGGTAGCCGAAGGGGGCAATGGCATGGTAAATATGAAGGCCAGGGCAGCCGAATCGGGATGGCAGATCCAATGGCAAACAGCCCAGCCGAAAGGCACAACGGTAATTATTGAACCTACTACAAATTGATTATTGCAGAATGCCCGTTTGTAACCCAATTTTAATGTTATGATGACAAGCCGCATACCACTGGCGTTAGCGGAGGACAATCCGGTGAACAGGAAAACGTTTGTGCAAAAGATGAATGGTCTTCCACAGTACGAGATCCTTTTTATTGCAGAAGACGGCAATGAATGCCTGGAAGAATTGAAAGGCTTGCCGCTGGCCAAACTTCCCCGTGTTATTTTTATGGACCTGGAGATGCCGCACCTGAATGGCATTGAAACGATTGGCATTGCCAAGTCGCTTTATCCGCAAATTCATTTTGTTGTGCTCACTGTGTTTGATGATGACGAAAAGTTGTTTGAAGCCATCAAAGCGGGTGCATCGGGCTACCTGTTAAAACATGAACCGGCCGCCGTGCTGCAGGATGCCATCACTAATGTGATTGGCCAGGGAGGTGCGCCGATGAGCCCAGCTATTGCACGCAAAGCATTGCAGTTGTTAAGCCTTTCTGCCAGGCCGGTTGAAAGAGACGGCGAGCATTTACCGGAAGCCATTACCGAAAGAGAAAAAGAGATCCTTCAATACACAGTCAATGGCTGGGATGCAAAGCGGATTGCGTCAGAACTCAACATTAGCACACTGACCGTGCGCAAGCATATTGCCAATATCTATACAAAACTTCATGTACAAAGCAAGGCACAGGTGATACAAATGGCCCACAAGCATGGATGGTTCGGGTTATAAAAAAGTGCCGGAGATGAAGAGTTCAGGCGTTCAGCAATAGAAGAGCGATCCAACTATTTATATACTTCACTTAAAGGGAGTGCAAGATGTAGAAGCGGCATCTGTAAAACGTCTGTATTTCTGATATAAGACATGGCTTCCCATTTGTCTTCCGTATTTTTTGAATAGAGCGTTGCATAGATTGTTTCCGGTTCTATAATCAGGTAATATTTTAAGGATGGAATGGCTGTGTAAGCAATGTATTTATCAACGGTATCGGTAATGTGTGTGGATGGCGAGATAACCTCAACAATCAGTTCAGGTTCGTATTTAATATATTGATTTTGCTCCGATCTTGCTTCTTTGGTCGCAAATACATCCGGATAATAATACTTGGTTTTATCAGTTGTGGCAACTTTCACATCGTTAATGTAGACCTGAAAACCTTTTGGCTTTAGTTGAACAAGCAAGAAAGCATAGATCAATCCTGCAATCTCATTATTGATATCTTTTTCTCCCGGCATTTCAATTAGTTGTCCGTTGATAAACTCATGGCGCTTGTCCGATTTCAATTCCAACTGAACGTACTCTTCCACCGTTAGCGGAGATGAAGATGTTCCTTTCTGGTTCACGT
>DASVSM010000642.1:0-6009 GCA_036388115.1 Flavisolibacter sp. | reverse complement strand
GATCCCAAATGCATCAACATATTTAGCTCCTAGCTGGAAACCATATTTGTTACCCCACCATTTTTTCCTTAGTTCGTTAAGCTTGAAATCGTCTAACACAAGTTGACCATAAAGCTGAAATTTCTTCAATAGATTGGCCTTCGCATCTACTCCCAGTATTGCATTGTCGGGGCTTCCGTTTTGCTGCTCAGCAGAACGATAAAACATAACCGGATTAAGGTAACCGAATTCAAATCGGTTTCGCTGGCCAAACACAATTGATTCAAACAAACCAATATTTAGCCATTTAGTTATGCCAATATCAAGATGATGCATAGCGGCATATTTTTTTCCAAGCAATTGATCGGCCCCCCGCTGGTAGGAACTGACCAATTCCATAAACAGATTCTGGTAGTTCAATTTCCAGATGCGTGTGTTCAACTTCAGAAATAAAACATTGGTTGAAAAATCGCTCAGGTATAAGCTCCGGTACCCGTTACCTATAAAATTGCGGTCGTAACCAAAACTGACGTCAATATATTTTGCGGCCCGGAAATTAATATAGCCTCGTGCATCAAAATAGTCATAACCGGTGCCTTTAAACTCCTTGAAATATCCCTGACCCGGAACAGCCTGACGTTCACTCACCCATTGCCTGACATAAACAGGGTCTCTTTCCTGGTTTTCGGTGAAAAACATTGAAAAGCTCACCTTATCGGCAAGATTGCCTCTAAGTGTTATGCCCCGTGTATTTAAAAAAAGTGGCTCATTCGTACCTTTTTCCTTGCCTACCAAAAACTGAAAAACGGGGTTCACCACCAGTCTAAAATCCTTCTCGGCCACTTCATAAAAATTAGCTGGTGTTTTATAAAAGTGTTTCAGGAACCTTTTTCTGCTAACGATAGAATCGCGGTTTGTAGCAAATTCAATATTGCTGGCTTGTGCCAGGTACAAATTATATACATCCACTTTAGAGAGCGGCATTCTGGTTGCCGCTTGCTGCAGCCCAGGGATAAACTGGGCACGGCTGAATGGTTTTGTTTTGGAAAAATTGAGAATCGAGTCAGTGCCAGCTTTGATCTCCATTCGCTCCAGCAGAACATATTCTCTGGCGCCCTGCGGCAAATAGGTCGTTTGGGAATAAACGGCACAAGGGAAAAGAAACGAAAAAATAAGCAGCGTTTTTAAAAGCCCCTTCGGCGGGGTGAGGTGTCTTTGTTTATATTGCATAGGATGCTGTGCATTAATTTTAAGCGATGCAAAAATACCTGATTAAGAATATCAATATCGTCAACGAAAATAAGATTGTAACAGCCGATGTTTTGATTGACGGCGAACGAATCAAAAAGATTCAACCGCAGATCTCCATCAGCGACTCAAAATACACTGAAATAAATGGCGAAGGAAAATATTTGCTGCCGGGTGTTATAGATGACCAGGTGCACTTTCGTGAACCAGGATTGACACACAAAGCAACAATTCATTCTGAATCGAAAGCAGCAATTGCCGGTGGCACTACGTCGTTTATGGAAATGCCGAATACCTTTCCACCTGCACTGACACAGGATTTGCTGGAAGAAAAATATGCCATTGCTTCGCAATCGTCGCTGGCTAATTACTCTTTTTTTATGG
Organism: Flavisolibacter sp.; assembly: GCA_036388115.1. Lineage (GTDB taxonomy): Bacteria > Bacteroidota > Bacteroidia > Chitinophagales > Chitinophagaceae > Flavisolibacter. The sequence continues at coordinate 4,398 of DASVSM010000642.1, read as the reverse complement.
GCACTTCAAATGATAACGCCGATGAAGTGTTGAGAACAAATGAAAAAAAGGGCAACATCTGCGGGATCAAGATCTTCATGGGTGCTTCTACCGGAAATCTACTGGTTGACAACTATCTCACGATTGATAAAATTTTCCGTGAAAGTGAAGTGCTGATTGCTACGCATTGCGAAGAAGAAAGCATTATTAAAGAGAGTTACCAGCAACTGAAAACAGAAAAGGGTGAATTGCAACCTGCAGACCATCCGGCCATCCGTAATGAAGACGCTTGTTTCGAATCTTCCTTCAAAGCAGTGCAACTGGCAAAAAAACACAACACCCGTTTGCACATTCTGCACATCTCTACCGAAAAAGAACTACAGCTTTTTACCAACCTGTTTCCCTTAAAAGAAAAACGAATCACCGCCGAAGTATGTGTTCATCATTTACATTTTACAGCCGATGACTATGAACGCCTGGGCTATAAAATCAAATGCAATCCGGCCATTAAAGCGCCCCACAACAAAGAAGCACTTTGGAAGGCACTGTTAGATGACAGGCTTGACATCATTGCTACCGATCATGCGCCCCATCTGCTTTCTGAAAAGGAGCCCCCTTATGAACATGCACATGCAGGGCTTCCCCTGGTTCAGCATTCATTGCTGCTGATGCTTCATTATTACAGGCAGGGAAAAATCTCATTGGAAAAAATTGTTGAGAAGATGAGCCATGCCGTTGCTGATTGTTTTCAAATAGCAGAAAGAGGTTACATCCGTGAGGATTATTTTGCAGACTTGGTGATTGTCGACCTGAATGAAGGTTCTACCGTGTCGAAAGATAATATTCTTTACAAATGCGGCTGGAGCCCATTAGAAGGAACAACCTTTCCCGCGGCAATCACCCACACATTTGTTAATGGAACTTTAGTTTATGAAAATGGAAGGGTTATTGCCTCTCCTAATGGCAAACGTTTGTTATTTAATAGGAACTAAACAGTTGGCCGCCTTTGGTGGTCTGTCGACTAAATTATGCAGATAGATAAAATCACCTTCAACGACATTTCCATTTTTCATCAGGAAGAAGAAGCCTCTATCTTTCATAAGCTCAACTTTACAAAAACCGTGGGTGGTAAGGATTGGCTGCGTCGTTTTTTTACCGAGCCGCATGGTGATCTGAAACGCATCCTCGGCACACAAAATATTATTAAAACCCTTCTTGCCCACCTTGATGACTGGCCGGCTGAAATCACCAACGGGACAGTGATCATGATGGAAAAATTTCTTGATTATAACCTGGACCCTATCCCCCAAAATCCAAATGCTTTCAGCAGCTATAGCTACAAGCTGCTGCATAGTGCCGATTATTCCATGGTGAAATATTCCGTAAAACATTTTGGTGATTTTCTCCGTGGCATGGCAAGGCTGGTCTATCTTTTTAAAGATGCAGAGCTATCAGCCAATCTTGTGTTCTACATCGACCGCATTAAAAAGATACTGCAGGAAAAACCACTGATGGAGTTGGCGATCCACGATCCGAAAGAAGAGCTGTCACTTCAGCAGCAGTTGTATTTTGGCTATCACTTCCGGTTTGAACACAAACCCGACCTGTTGGAACTGATTGACATTTTTAGCCGTATTGAGGCCTGGTACTCCATGGCAAAAGCAGTAAAAACATTTGACTTGCATTTTCCGCAATTTATTGAACAGGAAGAACCCTATTTTAAAGCTGAAGGTTTATATCATGTACTCCTGCCACTGCCTGTTCCATATGACCTGGTATTGCAGCCGAATGAAAACTTTTTGTTTCTTACCGGAGCCAACATGGCCGGTAAAAGCACCATGATCAAGGCAGTTGGCTCTTCGGTTTTTCTGGCGCATATTGGCATGGGCGTACCGGCAAAGAACATGCAGTTAACGTTGTTCGACGGACTTCTTTCCAACATCAATGTTTCCGACAATATTGCAAAGGGTGAAAGCTATTTCTTTAATGAAGTGCAGCGTATTAAGAACACTATTTACAAGATCAACGACGGTAAAAAATGGCTGGTGCTGATTGATGAATTGTTCAAAGGCACTAACGTTCAGGATGCGATGAAATGTTCGCTGACGGTGATCAAAGGATTAATGAAGATCAAAAATTCCCTGTTCATTCTTTCCACACATTTGTATGAGATTGGAGAAGAGTTGAAGCCTTATCCGAATATCTCTTTTAAATATTTTGAAACGACAGTTGCGGAAGATCAACTCTCATTTAGCTATCAACTGAAAGACGGCATCAGCAACGACCGGATCGGGTATGTGATTTTGAGAAGAGAGAAGGTGGTGGAGATGCTGGAGCGTCTTTGAACTGGGATTTACGGGATGTACCGGATGGTTGGGAACAATAAAAAATTGATACACTACTATGCGATTAATTCTTCTTGCTTTTTTTATTATTTCCAGTTCGTTTTCACAAGCGCAGGAGATTGATGTATTACATTACAAATTTGCCCTTGAGTTAAACGATAAGGACGACTCAATTAATGGCCTGGCTGCTGTGACATTTGTTAAGAAAGTATCAGACCAGAAGCTTAGCCTTGATTTGGTTTCGGTTAATAAACAAGGTAAAGGAATGTATGTATACCTGGTTACCTCAGATGCTGCATCAGCAGTTAAACTTTCTTTTTCGCAAACAGCAGATAAAATCATCATCAGTGCTCCACAGATAAAAAAAGACGACACTGCAACAATTTATGTCGCATACAAAGGAATACCAGCAGATGGCTTGATTATTTCAAAAAACAAGTATGGTGACCGGACTTTTTTTGCTGATAACTGGCCGAACCGTGCCCACAACTGGATTCCATGTAATGACAGGCCTGATGACAAGGCCATGTTCGAATTTAGGGTTACAGCTCCCGCACATTATTCGGTCATCTCGAACGGAATAAAGAATGGAGAGAAGATTTTACCAGATGGCACCAAAAGAACTGTCTGGACCGAGAACACTCCTCTTCCTACAAAAGTGATGGCAATTGGCGTGGCCCGTTTTGCAACTAAAACATTTGCTGATAGTCCAAGTGACATTCCCGTTAGTGCATGGGTCTATCCGCAGGATAGCACCAAAGGTTTTTATGATTACGCCTTAGCTCCCGACATCCTAAAATTCTTTTCAAATTACATCGCTCCTTATCCATATAAAAAACTGGCTAACGTTCAATCCAAAACCATCTTTGGCGGAATGGAAAATGCTTCGGCAATTTTCTATGCAGAAAATTCAGTTACCGGCGACAGAAGCTCAGAAGACCTCCTAGCCCATGAAATTGCCCATCAATGGTTTGGCGATATGGCGTCCGAAAAAAGCTTTGCGCACCTTTGGCTGAGTGAGGGCTTTGCTACCTATCTCACTAATTTCTATTTCGAAAAGAAGTACGGCAAAGAAGCTGCGGCTGAACGGTGGAAAGAAGAACGCGAACAGGTTATTGCCTTCTCAAAACAGTCTTCCTCTCCTGTAGTTGATTCCACCAAAAATCTTATGTCATTGCTTAATGCCAACAGCTATCAAAAAGGTGCTTGGGTATTGCGTATGCTGCGGAATGAAGTTGGTGACACAACGTTTCAAAAAATTATTCAAACCTATTATCATCAATACAAAGGCAGCAATGCGGATTCAAAAGATTTTGAGGCTGTCGCAGAAAAGGTTTCCGGTAAAGAACTGACTTGGTTTTTTGATCAGTGGCTGTATCAAAACGAAATACCCAGGCTTGCGATAACTTACTCAAAGACATCAGAGGGTATTCGCATGCATATTAAACAGCGACAAAAACATCCCTTTCAGTTCATCCTTCCGGTATCTGTCGAATCCAATGGCAAGTTGAAAAAAATACTGTTGCGTATAACGAAAGAAACAGAGTCATTTCTAATCGGACAAGACAGGGATAAGCGTATTATTGACCTGGACTACAACTTGCTATTCGAAGAGATAAAATAAAAAGAGGCTGTCTCAAACTTTTGAGACAGCCTCTTCTAAAAAGACCTCGAAGGTTTTTAAAACCTTCGAGGTCTGAGCAAAAAGAATTACACCAGCATCGTTACCGGGTTCTCCAAATACTTTTTAAACGTCTGCAGAAAGCCTGCACCTACTGCGCCATCCACACTTCTGTGGTCGCAACTCAGTGTGATCTTCATCACATTGCTTACACCAAAGCCTTCTCCTTTTCTTACCACCACTTCCTTAATTCTTCCCACGGCCATAATTGCACTGTCGGGTGGATTGATGATGGCCGTGAATTCTTCAATATCCATCATACCCAAATTAGAAATGGTAAATGTGTTTCCGCTAAATTCATTCGGCTGCAACTTTTTGGCCCTGGCTTTCCCTGCCAGTTCTTTTGTTTCGGCTGCAATCTGGCTCAGCGTTTTTTGGTCGGCAAACTTTATC
>DASVSM010000641.1:0-2201 GCA_036388115.1 Flavisolibacter sp. | reverse complement strand
CCGGTTACATCATACAGGTAAACATGGTTCCAGCCATCGCGGTTGCTCTGCCACAAAAATTCATTTGGCTTGTTAGGAACAAATTGCATCGGCACCAAAGGCTCTACATATTTTTCATCTTTTTCTTCAAACAAGGTTTTTATAAAACCACCGGTTGCTGCATCATACTGGTTCAGTTTCATCTGATTCTGCTCCCGGTTCACAATGGCAACGAACACATACTTACTATCCGGGCTCCAGGCAATGTTGGTGAGGTATTGTTCTTTGGGTTCACCGGTCTGCAGGTACACCAGTTTTCCGGTAACGGCATTGTAAATCCCAACTGTTACATGGTGACTTTTATCGCCAGCCATCGGGTATTTGATGTTGACCGCTTTTGCAGGACGTTGCGTCCAGTCGATGATGGGATAGTCCGTGACCATACTTTGGTCCATGCGGTAGAAAGCCAGACCCTTTCCATCATTGCTCCAGAAGGTTCCTTTGCTGATGCCAAATTCTTCGCGGTGAACAGAAGATGCATACACAATATTTTCGCTTCCATCTGTGGTTACTTGTTTGGCCCCTTTGCCATCGGTGACAAACAGATTAAACTTGTCAACATAGGCTACCAAACCGCCGGTGCTTTCTTCCACATGCTCTTTGCCCGCAATGGTTTTATCAACCACCACTCTTGCTTTGCCGGTCGCGCTGTTTAACGCAATCCTGCTTCCGCCCACTGTCATCATCCACTCGGCCGATTTATTAAACTGGATGGCAGGCATCGCTTTTACTTCTTCCAAACTGGCCACTTTTAGTTTTGCATTCAGGTCTTCTAATGAAAGGAAAGAAGCTCCGCGTTTTTTCACCCACACATCTTTTCCGTCTTTGCTATCTAAATACACCAGGTCATCAGTACCATAAATGAATTGCGCCTGCCGCAGATTTTTTACAGCCAGGCTGCTGCGGTTGTTTACCAGGGCATCTTCGATGGTTAGTAATTTGGTTTGCGCAATGCTGTAAAAGCAGACAAGGAAGAGCAGGGAAGCAAGCACTGTTTTTTTCATGAACTCAATTGTTAGGTAACAAATGTAATTCGCATCTCTGATGGTTAACGGGTTCTGCATTGGGTAAAAGCAGTTTTAACAGGTGTGAGTTCCGGGGCGGGTTATTGCCTTGGCACAGCAATTGTCGCCTTGCCGGTAAATAAGCAATATGAAAGGAAAAGGAAAATATTTTGTCGCTGCCGGCCTTGCTATCATTGCTGCCGGAATTTATTTCTGGAGAAAGCAAAAGAACACCCCAGCACAGAGCAATATCCCTGAACGGGAAAATGAACGCCATCACTTAACCAATGTATTCTCCAAAGCCAAGCAGGTGGCCGTTGGTAACTAAAAAGCGAACTACATTAAAAAAGCAGGCAGTGGTGCCTGCTTTTTTATGATCTGAATTGCCAGATACCCAACCCGCCTTTCACCGGAATGGGCACTTCAAATTGAACGGGTTCCGATAGCAGCCATGCATAACGGCCTTTGGCATAATCACCAAAGGCTTTTTCTTCCAGTGTCAGTGCGGCCAGCTTCGCATCGGAATAAAACAATTGCTCTACGGGTAGAATGTCTTCCAGTTCCACCTGGCCAATGATGGCGCCGAAAGGAAGCTTGTCAAAATCCGGAATGTGTTTGGCGAAAGGTGGCTCCGTGGCTAAAACCTTTCCTTTCTTCCCGAGGCTTGCATGAATGAATAAGGGACCGCGGTAAGCAGTCCGCCATGAACGGGTTTCAATCTTTTTCAAACCTATTATTACAAGGGAAGCCCAGGGTTGAAGGAGAGATAAAGCGGGCTGCCCGCCGGTGGGAAAATTTAGCCTTGATTTGTTTTCCATTAATGTAAAGGGCTTTATAAGAACTGTATAATTATGTGACCAACAGAAGTAATTCTATTGAGCGTCTGTTGTGTCACTCACTTGTACGTTCAGAAGTTAATTGAGTTCTTTGGAGCACAAACGACACAAAGCGTTGTTTAGGTGTCAGGCAGCTTTGAGCAGCCTCGCACAACCACCTTCACTCTCGCAGGCCGTAAAGTGGATAGCGAAATTAGGTGGGCACCTGGGACGAAAATCCGACGGGCCGCCAAGAGTGAAAACCACCTGGCGCGGTTACCAAAGAATAATGGACGCAGCAAATGTTTATGAACTATTACAGGAAAATAAAAATTTGGGTAAA
>DASVSM010000640.1:0-2047 GCA_036388115.1 Flavisolibacter sp. | reverse complement strand
TGATTTTCATTTTTTTGCAATTAGTATGATGTACTTACATTGCTTACAACGTCCAAAGCGTTTGTGAAGAAGTGGAAGTCTGTGTTCCCTCAGCTTCACGATTGCTTTATAGCTGAATAATTTTTTGTTGTTCAATTTAATACTTCAGCACTATTTTACAAACGCTCTGTGTTTGTTGCACAACTCACATCGTGTGAATAAAAATAGTTGTTTTCCCTTTTGCTCAAATCGTAAATTAAGGGATGCAGGGGAAAAAGCAATACGCTGAAAAGCTCTTCACGACTTTTCAGTTAAGTGCTCATGTACCAGTGGATAATTTCTACCGAAGATTGAAGGATCAATATGAAAGCATTCACTCTTCTTGCCGCCCTGCCAGTGAAAATTAAAAGCACATCATCAAATAAAACAAACATGATCACAAGAACCGAAGTTTTTTTCAGCATGTTGCGGAAGGGAATTATCTTGTTGCTTTCATCTGTTTCCGCTCCTGGCGTCATCTGCCGAGGGCAATAGGATGATTTCATGAATCAAAAGACTTGCTATGAACCTGACACATTTTAAGCGTTATTCCAGGAATGATATTCTTTCCCTTACCAGGCTTCGCCGTTTTGAAACAAAAATGGGAGAGAGGGTAAGCGTTTTAAATGAAGGCGATATAACCCAGGCAGTAAAAAACCTGCAGGCGCAATATATAATCATTGGTATACCGGAGGATATTGGAGTGCAGGCAAACTGCGGAACCAGCGGTGCCAGCACGGCATGGCTTTCGTTTCTGCAGGCATTCTTCAACAGCCAGAGCAACGATTTTTTGCCGGGTGAGGACGTAGCCGTGATCGGGCATTTTGATTTTGGCGACATCCAGTTCCTGATCGATAAGAATGCATCAGGGTATGACGAAAAAGTAGAAGCTTACCGGCATGCCGTAAACGGGATCGACGATGAAGTGGAAAGCCTAATAAAGTTGCTGGTAGCGGAAGAAAAAACACCCATTGTGATTGGTGGTGGTCATAATAATGCATACCCTCTTTTGAAAGGCGCTGCCAAAGGATTGCATGCGGCGGAACGCATTTCTATCCCGCAGATAAACTGTATCAACCTCGATGCACATACCGATTACCGGCCTTCGGAAGGAAGGCACAGTGGCAATGCTTTTCGCTATGCGGAGGAAGATGGTTTTTTACAGAAGTATTGTGCCGTTGGTGTGCATGAAAGCTACCTGCCGCAGAACGTCTGGATTGACATTGTGAACAATCCTTTCATCGACATCATTACGTACGAAGACATCTTCATTCACGAAAAAAGAAATTTCAGGCAGGCCGTTTCACATGCCATTGAATTCACGGGTGATAATTTCTGCGGCATTGAACTGGACCTTGATTGCGTGCAAAACATTCTGAGCAGCGCCTCCACGCCAAGTGGTGTGCAGCCGCTGCATGCAAGACAGTACATCAACCTTTGCGCTGCCCACACAAAGGCTGCCTACCTGCACATTTGCGAAGGAGCGACCCAACTTGCCAACGGGACATCAAATGCACTCACCGGCAAGTTTATTCAATACCTTGTTGCGGACTTTATTAAAATGAACGGCGAAAAGAATTAACGTAAAAAGCCAAAAAGGATCGCTTTCATACAAGGCGGCTTTTTGACTTTTTACGGTTGATATATTTCTATCCCAGCGCCGACAGGTACTGCGAATGCGCATAACCTTCTTCACCGTCTTTAGAACGTACCAGCCACCACTGTTCACTGGTTTTATTAATTACCGTTACGGTTTCACCTTTGGATGCCTTGCCAACAATTGGCTGGTCGGTACCCGGACCACGGCGAATGTTCAGATTTGATTCTTTTGTGTTGACGGTTGCCTGCGATCCCGAGGTGACGTTTGTATTGATGTTCATGATCACATCACCACTTTTAAAATTGGGATCAATTTGTTCATACACCTGCCATAACTGGTCTTTTACGGCAGCCGACGGCGCTGTGCCATCAATATATAAAACACCGCCCTGTTCCCGCACCTGTAAATTACTCACACCAGATTGCTGGG
>DASVSM010000639.1:0-8305 GCA_036388115.1 Flavisolibacter sp. | reverse complement strand
TCAATTCTTGCAGACGTGTAAATACTGATGATGGCGGCTATCCAACAGATGATGCCACCAATGATCATTGCTGTAAACCGATGCGTGTAACCAGTAGCAAAAGTGGGCATTCCGTATAATATGAGAAACAAACAGGAACTGCCTTCCGGTTTTACCACGCTGGTATAAAACGAGAGAATAAAAATAGCGATGCCATAACTTATCCAGATGCCGTTCATGGCATCGTCGGTATGTGACTTAAACTTTTGTGCCTTGCTTTCCCGAATGGAAATAACTACCTGTGGTATGATGGCAATAAGGGTCAGCCACCAAACCATGTACAGGCCATCAATCTTCCACCATGTATTGCCAAACGAAACGGCACTGCACAACATAATGGTGCCTCCCCAAAGCAAAGCACTGGTGCCACTTTCGTGGTAACTGTTCTTTGCCTTGTAGATCATTTCTTCAATGATTGCTAAGCTTTCTTTGTGTGAAAGATCGTCTTCCATGATTGTACGCCAGGATTTAAAAGGTAAGCGGGAATAATGTAACTGATAAGGATAGCTGCAGCCGCCGTCAGCAATTGAAAATCAAACGTCAAAAAAGAACAAATAACTGCCAGCACCCAGCAGGCAATGCCGCCTGCAACAAGTGGTGTAAACCGGAGGAGGCGGCCCGAAACAAAAGTGCCGAGGCCATACAGAAGGATAAACGACGAATAAACAGTTGCCCCTTTTCCGGAAGCGGCACTGCCTATTAAGCCAACCACAAAAAAAGAAATGCCAAGGCCCGTCCACAGGTATTGCATGCAATCGCCAACAACAGAGGTATAGACTGTTTTCTCGCGATGTTTTGCTTTCATGAACGTTATGATCATGACAGGAATAAGACCCAGCCAGATATAATAATGATGCCGGTAACCAATGACAGCTTTCAGGAAGAATTGAATCAGGAATGCCAGGAAAACCGTCCATCCCCACAATAGAAAATAAAACCGCTTTTTTACTATATCACGCCGCACTTTTAAAACCATGCTGTCGGCTGTTGGTGAAATTGTTTTGGTCTCATTCATGTTGTTTGGTTTTAGCAGGCTGAATGATATGTCCCGGAATAATGTAGCTGGTTAAGATGGCGGCTGCAGCTACGAGCAATTGGTAATCGTAAGGCAGCAGCACGCATATACAAGCTAGTACCCAGTTAAAAATGCCACCGATAACAAGTGGAGTAAACTTCAGGAACATGCCGGACACAAATGTTCCCAATCCATAAAATAAAATAAAAAACGGATAAGCAATGAGCCACTTGCCTTCTGTATTGGTAATGATAAAACTGAGTACAAAAAAAGAAATACCAATACCCATCCAGAGGTATTTCATGCTGTCGCTTACAAAGGTGGTGTGGGCAGAACGATTACTCTTGTTGGAACGAATAATGGTAATGGTGACTGCCGGAATAAGGCCCAGCCAAACAAAATAATGATGCTGGTACCCGATAGTCACTTTCAGGAAAAACTGCCCAAGGATGGCCAGGAACGTAAACCATCCCCAAAACAAAAAGTAGAAGCGGTTGGCACCGATATCACTTCGTACTTTTTTGATCATGCTTTCTATCAGTTGCAGGCTTTGCTGCGGCGAAAAATTTTCTTCCATGAAAAGTGTGTTTGGAAAGATTCGCATTGAGGTTAAGCGTACGACTGGCGCTTGCTTAACCTCAATGCGAATCTTGTTATTTACTTGCTTCAGCTAAAAAATAAGCAACGGCAGGTCTGCCCCAAACAGGGTCGATAGATGTGGCAGGTTTAAAGGCTTCGTATTTTTTTTGTGCCACCTGAAATAGTTTTACTGCCTCCGCTTTGCTGCCACCAAATTGCTCCGGTGTGTAAAACTTATCCTGTCCCTGTAAAAGATAAACACGCGGGTTTTCCGGGTTCAGTTTCATCGCTGTCTGTAGCGCTTCTTCAGCAATTGGACCGTACTGCATATAACGATTCTGCGGATCGGCCATCATTCGCAAAGTGGCAATCATTTTCTTAACGATATAAATTTCGGAATTGTTCGGACTAAGTGCGTCAGCTTTACCTAACAGTGCGTCAGCTTTGTCAGCCATCGGATCAGTTTTTTCTGCTTTTATACTTCCTGTTCCGGTAAAGTAAGCTGCGTTCACCTGAGCCAATGCTGCATAATAGTAGGGAAGCCACTTTGTTTTTTCAGCTTCGGCAATGCGTTCGAATGCTGCTGATAACGCCACCAGGTCTTCGGTTTTCCTTGATGTATCGATGGCAGCCAGTTTCGACTGAATAGCCATGGTATACTTCTCATCCTGTGCAAAAGAAGATATGCAAACCATAGATGCAATAGCAAAAAGTAAAACGATCTTTTTCATACTTGATAATTTTAGTTATTTAAATTGTTTTTGTGCGAGTTTGTTATATTCCTTTTCCACCGAATTAATACCTGTGGAAGAATAAACACTAACATAGTGCGCCAAAAGCCCGATGCCCCATCCGAATGTATTCCAGGCCGGCCAGGGAATTGTGTTGCCATACGTTGATGCCCCGGTAAAATACCAAATAAGCCATAAACCTGCGTTCACAATCAGGTAAATAATCAAATGGCTTTTAAAGGAGGCACGTTTACGGGCAGTGTGCCAGAGTTGCGGGTCTTTGCCTTCAGGAGTTGCGTAGTAAGACATGATTTAAAATTTTGTGGTTTTTTGCGGCCTCCTCAAACCCCTCCCGTAGAGGGGCACTCCCTCTCAAACAAGTTGGAGAGGGCCGGGGTGAGGTTTATAAATTGTTATTGATCGCATCTTCCGTTCTGTCTATTCCAAAGCTGAAGAAAGCCCCGATGAACACAAACATTCTTGATGGTGGAACAATTGCTTGTTTTCTAACAGCATCATAAGAAAACTGGTAACCATAGGTTTGTTGCAGGTTCAGAATATTGTTCACAGAAAGCACATACACTGCAAACGATTTGGCGCCTTGCTTTCCGATACTTGGAATATAGTTGACACTGAAACTCAGGTTGTGATAATCGGGTACATCGCCACGATCAGAGAATTTATATGAACCGCCATCCCTGATGATGTTGTAATAAGGACGGCTGCTGGCATAATTGTACGCCATGTTGAAGCCAGTTTTTATGGGCAGCACAAACTTTTTCATCACGAGCGATGCTGTGTGCTTTGCCGCAAAATTGGGACGGATAGCGGAGGGAAAATTCAGGAAATCCCTTTTCGTATCAAGGAAAGAATAGGAAACCCAGTAATCAAAATCCTTAATGGTTTTTTTGTCTCTCAAAAAGAATTCAAATCCTTTTGCATCACCAAAGCCATTGCTGTTGATGGCAACCCCATCACGGCCATTCAACATGCCAGTCTTAATCAGTTGGTCATACTTTTTATAAAATGCCTCAACCCGGAAAACCCGCAGCGATGATGTCTTCTGGTATTGCGCTATGTAATGGGTGGCCTTTGCAAAATCAAGAGCGCTGGCAGTGGGCAGATACTGCGTTTCGGGGTTTTGATAAAAGATGCCATAGGCTAATGAGGCCTGGCTTTCTTTGCTCAGTTTGTAAGCAAGTGAAATGCGTGGCGCAACGTTTACTTTCTCCAGGTAAGAAGAGTTTTCGAGCCGGCCGCCAACCTTCGCTGCAATTGCATTGGTGACGTAAATATCACTTTCAGCAAACAAGGCCGTTGTGTGTTGTGTCAGCTCGCTGTTATAACGGTTATTGTTATTGTCGGTAAATACGGAAGGATCATCGCTGTAGTTGTATTCTGTTCCAAAACGAATGGAACTCAAACCCTTTAACCGCCTGTCGAATACCAGTTTCCCGTTCACGTAGCTTCCTCTTCTTTCCAGTCCAAAGTTTTTAAACTCCAACCCGCTTAGCGTAACATCTTTTTTCAACTGGTCCTGTAAACTGCCGGCCATATCATCTTTGTTATTGGTGTAAGAAACACCGGCTGCAACCTTCCACATGCTGCCCAGGCGGTCTTTCCAGGAAAGGTTGTGGTAATGATAGACATTCTTCAGACTGAATCTTTCCAGGTAGTTTGGAGCATCGAGACTTGGCGTGGTAAACCCAAGCTTGTTGGTGCTAAAGGTGCCATAGTATTTCAGCATACCGGCCGCAGATGTTTTAATGCGGAAGTTTCCTTCGGCGTTATGAAAGGCAGGCACATTGAAATATTCCTGCCGCTGCTTGATCAATCCAAACGCTAATCCGAGGTTGGTGTAATTATAATTAAAACCCCAGGAAGCAGTTTTCTTTTTATTCAACCGCTGGTATCCCACATCGCCGCTTAAAACAGTAATGCCAAGGCTTGCTGATGTTTGTTCGGGCAGATCGATGGATTCTAAAATAACGGCAGACGAAAGTGCCTGTCCGTATAAAGCCGAATAGCCACCGGTGCTGAAAACAGTTCCTTTAAAAAGAAAAGGATTAAAGCGGCCGTAGCCTGCAATGTTTGGTCCTGCACTGAAGAAGAAACGGTTCACCAACGTGCCGTCGATAAAGATTTTTGTTTCGGCAGCGGTACCACCTCTCACAAAAAGACCTTCTGTTTCGCCTACCTGTTGCGCGCCGGGAAGTGTTTTTAAAGCGCCGGTAATATCGCCGTTGGCAGAAGCGGTTGTTACCACGTCTAACGAAGTCAGAATAGCCGCTGCCCGTTTACGGTCGCTGGCTTCAAATGTTCCGGCTGTAATTACTACGGCCTTCATCTCGTCAAATTCCTCCTTCATGGAAAAGGCGAATGGAGCAACTGGTAGGTCAAGGTTGAGCGCTTGTTCAAAGCCTTTATAACCAACAGCTGTTATCACCATCGTTTTTTGTCCTTTCTCGGTCGTAATAAATTTAAATTTCCCGGTTGAATCACTAACTCCCCCGTCGTAGCTGTCTTTGATGGTAATGCTGGCACTTGGGATCGGCTTTCCTTTGTTATCTTTTACAAAACCCGACACCTCGGTCTGGGCTTTTAAGATGGTAATGTTGATGAAATAAAGCAGCAGGAAGAAGAAGTATCTCATAAAAGCGATTTCGGAGGCAAACGTAAAGTAGTTTATAATATAAACCAAATAGGTGCAAAAGATAATTTTATAAAAAAAGCCCTGACTTTCCAAAAATTCATGGAAATCAAGGCCTTATCAATCTAAAAAAATTTTCATCAGATGTTTTCCGGAGCGATCAACTTTTTGCTTGGAAGATAAAATATTCGTTTTTGGGTGGTTACGATGCCGATCCGGTAGATAAGTCCAGTAGAATTTGCAGCGATCCGGTCGCGGAATTTGTATTCATGGAAGTCTGGGTCCTCGCTTAAAAACACAACACCACATTGTGTAAAGTCAATGCCGTCGGTACTGCGTTCAACAATGAAATAAGAGATGTTTTCTGATCCTTTCTTCCAGGACAACTGGGCCGCCAGGCCGGCAGAAGTGGTAACAACAGCAATGTTATTGAAACTTGTTTTTTGTTCCTGTGCAGAAGCAAAAAAACAGACGAAGGTTAGCGCTAAGCCAAATAAATACGTTTTCATTCCTTTTAAGTTTAGGGTTTAAGACTAAAAAGGTTTCAACAGGACAGGCTAACTTTCAAAGGAAATATGGATGTGACGGATGGAAAACAAAAACGGTGCAGAAAATTCCGGAAAGGAGGAGAAGTAGAAATTTTCGGGTTACGGATCTGTTTTCTTGGGTTGTGTTCTGCGACAAACATAATAAGCAGAATTGAAAATTGCAAGCTTTGCAGGTTTGTAAAAGCGCAGAATCCAAAACCTAAACTGTAAAGTTGTCCATCCAGTGATGGTATAAAACTCTTGTTTTCAGCTTAAATATTTCAACTTAGCAGATGTTATCATTTTGCATTTCAGATTCTGCATTTTAGGTTTTACATTTCCCTGACTACCCCGCTTTTGGCCTAATTTTGCGCCACAGAAAAGCTATATGAGTTACCAGTTACAAAACAACATTCGTATTGTTACAGCCGCCTCGCTTTTTGACGGGCACGATGCTGCTATCAACGTCATGCGCCGCATCCTGCAAAGCAAAGGAGCCGAAATCATCCATTTAGGTCATAACCGCAGTGTGCATGAAATTGTGGAATGCGCCATTGAAGAAGACGCACAAGGGATTGCTATCACCTCTTACCAGGGAGGGCACGTGGAATTCTTCAAATACATGAAAGATTTATTGGAAGAGAATGGCTGCGGGCACATCAAAATATTTGGTGGTGGGGGTGGAACCATCCATCCGCAGGAGATAAGAGAACTGCATGAATATGGCATTACCCGTATCTATTCACCGGATGACGGGCGAAAGATGGGACTGGAGGGCATGATTGAAGACGTGATCAGGCAATGCGGTCCAGCCCCCTCAGTCAACCAGGCGGGAAATGTTCAACAAACAGACCCTTATTACGCAGCCAGCAATAAATGGAATGGAAAACTTCCTTTAGGCGAGACAAAGGACATTCGACGAATAGCACGGGCCATTACGCTTGCAGAAGCAGGACAAGACTATAAGAGTGTGTTGGAAAAACTGCAGAATGTGAATGGTCATTTGAAACCTGAATCATCGGCAAGCAAGGATAGTGCACTGGGCGATCCCTTAGGGGCCGGGGGGCCGGTTTTAGGAATCACCGGTACAGGTGGCGCAGGCAAATCTTCGGTGACCGATGAAATCGTTCGCCGTTACCTGGCTGCTTTCCCCGATAAAACAATCGCCGTTGTCTCTGTAGATCCATCGAAGAAAAAAACAGGAGGTGCTTTGTTAGGTGATCGTATTCGCATGAATGCCATCTCATCGCCAAGAGCTTATATGCGTTCTTTGGCTACACGTGACAGCGACGTGGCATTGAGTGCGCATGTGCAGGAGGCTTTGGACATCTGCAAAACAGCAGGCTTTGATTTTATTATACTGGAAAGCGCCGGCGTGGGACAAAGTGATGCCTCCATCCTGGAGTATTGCGATGTAAGCATGTATATAATGACACCGGAGTATGGTGCAGCATCGCAACTGGAAAAGATCAATATGCTGGATTATGCAGATGTTGTTGTCATCAATAAGTTTGACAAAGCCGGGGCATTGGATGCGCTGCACGATGTTCGCAAGCAGTATAAACGCAATCAGCAACTGTGGACAGCAAAAGATGAAGAATTGCCAATTGTAGGAACCATAGCCGCTCAGTTCAATGATGCCGGTGTAAATGAGTTGTTTGAAAAACTGATGACAACTATTGAAAAGAAAACCGGGATAAAATTTGGCGATCTTGACATGCAAGCGCATGTAACCGATACCACTACAAAGTCGCAGATCATCCCTCCCAAAAGGGTTCGTTATTTATCCGAAATCTCGGAAAACAACCGTGCGTACGATGCGTGGGCTATGGAGCAGTCGGCTATTGCCACAAAACTTTACCAGATCAATGGAATAAAAAACCTCGAAGGTCTCCAAGGCCTTCAAGGTTTAGCGGACATTCAAAAACGCTTTGAAGACAATCTTCACCCCGAATGCAAAAAACTGGTTGCCGCATGGCCGGAGCTGGTAAAGAAATACGAAGCGGATTTTTTTGAGTACCAGGTTCGTGATAAGGTGATCAAGCAATCCCTGACCACCACATCATTAAGCGGCACCCGCATACCAAAAGTTGTTCTTCCTAAATACAAAGACTGGGGTGATATTCTTCGCTGGCAGTTGCAGGAAAACATTCCGGGTGAGTTCCCCTACACAGCTGGTGTGTTTCCGCTAAAAAGAGCAGAAGAAGATCCGACAAGGATGTTTGCCGGTGAAGGTGGACCGGAGCGTACCAACAAACGGTTTCACTATGTATCGCAAGGGCAACCAGCCAAGCGTTTGTCCACTGCTTTTGACAGCGTTACACTCTACGGCGAAGACCCTGCTCACCGCCCTGATATTTATGGAAAGATCGGCAACAGCGGGGTAAGTATCGCTACGGTTGATGATGCAAAAAAATTATACAGCGGTTTTGATCTGTGCGATCCCAAGACGTCGGTATCAATGACCATTAACGGTCCCGCACCCATGTTGCTGGCGTTCTTCATGAATGCCGCCATTGACCAGCAATGCGAAAAATATATTACAGAAAATGGTTTGTGGGAGGAAGTTAAAAGAGTTCAGAGTTCAAAGTTTAAAGTACAAAGTCAGCCGCTGTACTATAACCCATCTTCTCCCGAACGATTACCAAATGGCAATGATGGTTTGGGCTTAAAACTCCTTGGTTTGAGCGGTGATGAAGTGCTGCCGAAGCACGTTTATGAAAAGCTGAAAGCACAGGCATTACAACAAGTCCGCGGCACCGTG
>DASVSM010000638.1:0-7605 GCA_036388115.1 Flavisolibacter sp. | reverse complement strand
AAAACCCTGTTTTAATTGCTGGTGAAGCCGGGAGAAATGACGCTGTTTATCTGTTCAGCAACGTTGCTACCGGTATCGATGCAACTGTAAAAATAAAAGGCCGTTCTGGTGCATCGGTCATCTTGTCTGACATTGATGTGGCTGACATGGGATGGAAGAAAGCCTTCCAGCCGAAACTGGGCATTGCAGGTAACGTTCCAGCAAACCAAGACTGGTGGATGGATTTTGAGATGGCTTTTTTCAAAGCCGGTACTACTGAGAAGCAAAAGATCAAAGGTTTTTCGGTAACCTCTATCGATGTGGATGGCGATGGCGTCTCTATTCGTGAGTACCTGCAAATGAACAAGGTAAAATCCATTGCCTATTGCCCGGTTAACTATCTGGCACCCCAGGCAACAACAACCTTTGCCAATATTACGGCAGCAGGCGAAGATGGTGACAATTATAACGGAGAAGATAAAAAATCGCTTGGGCCGGTTCAGAATTATGTTAACATCGATACGCTGGGCACACCGGTAATGGCCACCTATACTTACCAGGACAAAGACAAGATCAACTTCCGTTATGGCGCCAAATCAGGATCGGTTATCAGCAATGCCGGCGAAAGACTGAATTCTTTATGGTTCAAAGCTTTCAGACTTACACCTCCGTCTATTTTGCCTGTTACGTTTTACAGCTTTTCGGCTTCTTACGATAAAAAGAACACATTGCTGAACTGGTCGGCACAGGCAGATGAACTGTTCAGCCATTTCGTGATCGAAAAAAGCACGGACGGTATCAGCTTCAAAGAAATAGGCCAGGTGAAGGCATCCATCAGCATCACGGCATACAGCTTCGATGATGCGGCTGTAACATCGGCAAGCGGCATGGCATACTATCGTATTGTTTGCAAGGAAAAGTCCGGAGAAGCCAATTATTCTCCCATCAAAACCATTCGCCTGGCAAAAGGAACATCGTCTTCTATAACTGTTTACCCTAACCCGGTATATACCAAAGCTAACCTCACCTTGCCGCAAAGCTGGCAGTCTAAGGCCGTAACAATCAGTGTGTATAGCAGCACAGGCGTGCAATTGAAGAACATCAGCGTTCGTACAGCAAGCCAAACGGAAGCCGTGGACTTTCAACAGTTTCCGAAGGGCATCTACGTGGTAAAAGCACAATGCGGTGATGAGTCATCAGAACAGCGGATCTTAAGAAATTAAGAGTATTCGCTTATGAGGACTAGGCCGGGCCCCTTAGTGGGCCTGGCTTTTTTCGTTATACTTTTTTAAGCGCTAACTGCTTGTTTTTAAACATAAATGTGGAAAATACGGTACGGCTTAAGTAAAATTTCCTGCCAAACACTTGTATTTTCCGAAAAGCCGTATTTTATTTGTCCTGTCGATGATCGTTACTGCATTGACAGATTGATAAGTAATCCGAAAGCTAAACAACCCTGTAGAAAACTAAATTGGTCCGACTATGAAACGTTTGTACACTCTTTTTTCTTCCCTTTTGCAAGTTACTGGCTTTACGCTGTTGTATCCGATCAATACAACCACCAGTGCTATGCCATGGGCAAACGCTTCTTTTGCTCAACAACCCCCTTTTAGTTTTTCTCACAAGCGGTCCTTTATCCTTTAAAAAGCTGAAAAGCCTTTATCCAGGGAAAGACCAAACCAGTTCAACATCCTAACAAAGACCTGTATTTAAAAAACCAGTATCTAACGATTGACCGAAAGTTTCAAAAGCGCTATTGAACAAGATCCATCTTCCTGAAAAAAACCGGTAAGTCCAAACCGAAGAAAAGCTGTAAGGTTCAACCATCTTATACAAAACCACCAGAAGTCCAACCGAAGAAAAACTAACGTTCAACATCCTGAGAAGACCACGAAAATCCAGGTAACCGAAGAAGAACCACAGATTCAAATCCTTCCGAAAAACGAGAGATCCAGATTCGAAGAAAAGCCAGTGATCCTGATCCTTTTGAATAGCCAAAACAAAAATTCAGCATCCCGGTGCAAAACCATAATGTCCAATTTTTATCCTGTTAGAAATCATTTTTGTGAACAAAATCCAAGGCCTTTAGAAAGCCTCGAGTAAACAATTTAGAACCCTATTAAACAAACAAAAATGACTCAAACTGTACTCAACATTTCTTTTACCCAAAATCTGCTGGCAACAGCAGGTTTTGGTAAAAATTTCAAAACAAAAAGAAGGTTACTCCTGACTTTCTTGACTGCCTTTGTTTCCTACATTGGTATGGCTCAAACCTATACCACTAAAGCTGATGGTAACTGGAACAGCACTTCTACCTGGGTAAATGGCGTAGTTCCTGCTGTTGGCGCAGGTAAGATCGTTAACATCAAACATGATGTAACGTATAACCTGACAACAGATTTTGCCATTGCCGGTACATTAAACATTGAAGGTGATACGCTCCGTTTCCCTGCTTCTTATGATAAGAAAGTATTGGTGGCGGCTACCGGTATCATCAATGTAAAAAACGGTGGTTTTCTTCAAAATGTTCCATCTAACAAAAGCGAAATGGAGATTTCGGGCGGAAGGATCATTTTAGAAAATGCAAAATTCTCTGTAGCAAAAACGCTGAAAGCACTTGCAGGTACCAGAAAGACCTACAAGAACAGTACTGTACAGGTAGGTAGTACCTACGAGATTGACGGTACCTCAGCTTCACGCTCAGTCGACAGCATCCAGGCTTCTACAGTAGAAGTAGGTATAAACGACGGAGACTTTGATGTGAAGGCTTATTCTTCTTTGAAAGTGGCAAATGCCAAGATCACTGTAGGGAAAGGAAATTTCAAAGTTGGCGGAACGTCCGATGTTGCCGTATTACCAAATGCTGCAACTAACTATGGCTTTAATCTTTTGAAGATCGAGGCTGATCTTCAAAATGATGGCGCCTGGGATGCACGCATTGATGCTTTCTGTATTGGTAAAGATGTAAAAGGAAGCAAATATGCGGAGGTTGACTTTACAAGACCGGAAGATTGTAATACGTCTACCAGCACGGCACCAGCTCCTGAACTTTCGTTTATTAATCCTGTATTAAAATCAGGTAACGCCAACAAGGAAGGTGCTGTTTACCGCTTCAGCAATATCACTCCCGGTGTTGACGCTGAGATCAAGATCAAGAAGTTCTCCCGCAGCGATATTGTGATGAAGAATTTCGATAATGGTACGTTGGGATGGAATAAGGCCTTCCAACCCGAGTTTGGATTACCAGGCCTGGTTGCTCCTTTCCAAAACTGGTATGTCGACTTCGAGATGACCTTCTACGAGGCTGGCAAAACCAAAAAGAAGAAAGTGGAAAAAGCTGACTTCACAGCCCTTGATGTTGATGGCGACGGTTATTCTATTGCAGAATACGCGATGTTTACCAACCCGTCAAGTGTTGCTTATTCAACTGTTTCCAGCTTGTCATCAACACCGGCCGGTAGCCTGGGTTCTTTGCTTCCCTGCCCGTTATGTCTTACTTCCAGCGCACTGATCCAGTGTAACCTTTGCCAGGGTGTTGGCCACGATGACAATGATGTTGATTGTGGCACCTGTACCGGTAATGGTGTGATCCATAGCGGTTGCAGCCATCCGTTTGAAGGCATCATTGGCAATGTTTTACAAGGCCCGGTTCAGAACTATAACAACATTGATACAGCGGGTACAGCGGTTATGGCCACTTACCAGTTTCAAAATGTTGACAGGGTTACGTTTCGCTACGGGGCAAAGTCAGGTGCTTATGCAAGCAATGGTTCCGGTATTCGCCTGAACTCTATGTGGAGCAAATCATTTGCCTTAACTCCGATGGTGCCTCTGCCGGTGAACTTTGCGGGCTTTGCTGTTTTACTGGAAAAAGGTGATGCGTCCATTACCTGGAAATCGGTAAACGGCGAAGAGGTCAGCCACTTTGTAGTGCAGCGCAGCAACGATGGCAAACACTTTTCAGACATTGCCACTGTACTGCCTGACGGCACAACCGCTTACACGTATAGCGACAAGGCAGTAACATCGGCCACCGGTGTAGTTTATTACCGCGTGGTAAGTGTAGACTTTACCAAAGAGCAACAATACACCGACGTTAAGCAGATCCGTTTAACCAAGAACGACCTGCAATCACTGGCCATCGCTACGTATCCAAACCCAGTGGTAAATGATCTGAAGATCAGTTTACCTAACACCTGGCAGGGCAAACCCGTAATGCTTCAGCTTTACACCGCTAACGGTACTATTGCAAAAAGCATCCAACTGGGAAGTGCCTCCCAAACCGAAGCAATGTCTATTGCCGGACTGACGAAAGGCCTGTATATCGTGAAAGCGATCTGCGGGGATGAGTCGGCCCAACAACGCGTTATTAAACAATAAGGCACCAAGAAATAGGGTCACTATCTTCTAACAAAAAAGCCAGGCATTGCGCCTGGCTTTTTTGTTTTATTTCGTTTTTGCTATTTGAGTTTGATAACAGGCCTCAGTTTATAGCTGCCATTTTCCTCTTTAATAGAAAGTGCTGCATCAAAATCAAGCACAAACGTATTCAGTGTTTCGCCAAGGTCTTTGTCGATTTTGATCTTCAGACCGCTCTCGCTTCCGCTTGGGATGGTTAATGGTTCAATACTTCCGTTTACTTTAACGGTGTTATTAGAGCCAAGAATAAAACGGATCTCTTTTAACACGCCATCTGGAACATTGTCGGTTGCCAGTGTATCGGTAACGCCGTTTTGCAACGCCAGCAGGTTGTACACACCGGCATTGGTGGTCAGGGAAATCCAGCCGGCAGTGTCTTTATCCAACTTGACTTGAATGCCTTTGATGTCCACGTTCACTTCATCATAGGCAGTGGGGTTGTCGGTTAATAAAATTTGAACCGGCACCCTGCTGTTTTCTTTTTTGCAGGAGTAATAAAGCGAGAAAGTACAGAGGCCCAGGACCGGTAGAAACAGCTTCCACTTCATAGGTATAAATTTTGACAAAGATGGGAAAGAAAGATGCCAAAAGAAGAGCTTGCAAAAAAATGCGTATTAATCATCGGGCAGGTCGACATTCAATCGTAATTATCCGTGTTGTGGTCTGAGGGCCGCTTCAATTGGCAATTTGTTTATAGCAGTGACGTTTACAAGAATAACCGAACCAGCCTACATTTGCGCCATGCAAGAATTGATCAATGCAGTTTCTCAATTGTACAAAAGCTGGAGCGGAAACGAGCCGGCGATTGTAGACGTTATCCAGCAATCCGGCAGCGACCGCCGGTATTTTCGTTTGCACGGTGCAAACGGTAAAACACTGATTGGTACACATGGGTTGAACGTTCAGGAGAATGAGGCCTTTATTTACTTTTCGGAACAGTTCCATAAAAAGGGGTTGAGGGTTCCGGAGGTAGTAGCAGTGAATTTCGACAAGACCGTGTATCTACAGGAAGATTTTGGCGATACGTCGTTAATGAGCATCCTGGAAGCGAAAGGTTATGTGCCGGAAGTGTATGCCTTATTTAAAGAAAGCCTTTATCAACTGGCAAGGTTGCAGATAAAAGGACACGAAGGCCTCAATTACGAAAAATGTTTAACCAACAAGGAATTTGGCAAGCAGGCCATTCTGGCTGACCTGCTTTATTTTAAATATTATTTTTTAGATGCCATCCGCAAACCTTACGACAAGCAAAAGCTGTTGAATGATTTTGAAGCATTAAGCAATTATCTCACGCATACCGAATACAAGTATTTTATGTTCCGCGATTTTCAAAGCCGGAACATTTTGGTAACGGCCCCCTCCCCGGGAGGGGGGGCAGCTAACACACAGCACCCGCTTAAGCAAGATGAAAATGATTATACGGCCTCTCTGCAAAGCGGGCCTTTGAGCGATGGACAATCCCTCCTTGGGGGGGCGGGGGGGGCGGGGACTGCCGCCGTCCACTTCATCGACTACCAGGGCGGTATGAAAGGTGCACCGCAATACGATGTGGCCAGTATGCTGTGGCAGGCCAGGGCAAACCTTCCGGACGATTGGAAAGAGGCCCTGCTGGAAGACTACATTACTGGTTTTGAGGAGATCGTTGGTGAAGGTGTTGACCGCGATGTTTTTCGAAGCCAGTACAACGGTTATGTATTGATTCGTTTGTTGCAGGTGTTGGGTGCCTACGGTTTTCGGGGTTTGTTCGAACGAAAGGCGCATTTCTTAACCAGCATTCCGCAGGGATTGAAGAACCTGAAATGGTTTATTGAGAACAACAGCCTTGGTATTGTGGTGCCGGAATTTAGGAAGGTGCTGCAACTGTGCGTGGATGATGAGATCATTAACCGTTTCACTCCTGTTCAGGCAAACGAAGCAACGCCGTTGACGGTGAAGGTCGGTTCTTTTTCTTACCGCAAGGGTATACCGGAAGACAGCAGCATACATGGTGGCGGATTTGTGTTCGACTGCCGTGGCATTGATAATCCCGGAAGGCATGCGGAATACAAAGAAATTCATGGCCGTGATAAACCGGTAATGGAATACCTGGAACGACAAACCAGGATGCAGGACTATCTTAACTCTGTTTTTGATATTGTTGATATTTCAGTGGAAGAATACATTAAACGCGGGTTCGATCATCTCTCCATCAATTTTGGCTGCACCGGCGGGCAGCACCGCAGTGTATATGCGGCTGATGCGTTAGCGAGACATCTTCGCAATAAATACAAAGTAAAAATTGACTTGTTCCACCGTGAGCAGGAAGCAAAAGGATGGAAGAATCCGTTACCAAAAAAAGAAGACGCATGAAGGCCATGATCTTTGCTGCCGGCTTAGGCACCCGTTTCAAACCCTGGACAGACAGTCATCCAAAAGCATTGGCAATGGTCAATGGAAAATCGTTATTGCAACGCAATGTTGAATACTTACAACAATATGGCATTATTGATATTGTTGTGAACGTCCATCATTTTGCTGACCAGATTATAGCTGCCATCAAAAGCTCCAATGGCTGGGGAAGCAATATCATCATCAGTGATGAAAAGGAGGAAGTACTGGAAACCGGTGGGGGCTTGCTGAAGGCAAAACAATATTTACAAGGCGACACTTTTTTGACGATTAATGTTGATATACTGACCGATGCCAATTTAAATGATTTTATAAACACACACAGGCAGCAAGATGCGGCCATAACACTTGCAGTACGGGACAGGAGAACACAACGCTATCTTCTCTTTGATAAAAACAATCGCTTATGCGGATGGCGAAACACCGATACGGAAAAAGAAAAAATTGCAGTAGAGGCAGATGAATACATTGAAAAAGCCTACAGCGGACTCGCCATCTTTGAGCCTTCTGTTTTTGATGCCATTACGCTAACAGGCAAGTTCTCCCTGATTGATGTGTATTTGTCAATGGCCTCCACGTATAAAATAATTGGTTACGATCATAGTCAAAGCCGTGTGCTGGATGTAGGCAAGCCCGAAAGCGTTGCCATTGCCGAATCAATGTTTCCTTAAAAAGCGATTGTCTCAGGCACAGGTTTTATGTGCATGCTCTTATCTTATTTTAACCGTTTAAGAATTGATGACCAATGAAACAACTTTCCCTTGCTTTGCTGGCAAATCTTTTTTTGCTGGCTTCTTTTGCACAAACAGCAACGACTTC
>DASVSM010000637.1:0-3804 GCA_036388115.1 Flavisolibacter sp. | reverse complement strand
AGCAACTGGAGCAGAGAGAAATTCGGCGGCTTCAATCATAAATTCTACGAAAAAGTGTTTGAGCTTATGCTGCGACTGAAAGCAAACTATCTGTGGCCCGCTATGTGGGGTAATGCATTTTACGATGATGATCTATTGAACAAACAAACAGCAGATAATTACGGAATTGTTATTGGTACATCGCATCATGAGCCTTTAATGCGGGCACATGACGAATGGAGAAGATATGGTAGCGGTAAATGGAACTATGACAGCAATGCAACACAGCTAAAGAAATTTTGGAAAGATGGCATGCAACGGGCTACAAATGAAAAGATCGTAAGCGTAGGTATGCGGGGCGATGGCGACGAGCCAATGAGCCGGGAAACCGCGACCGCCTTACTGGAGAAGATTGTAGCCGACCAGCGTAAGATTATTTCGGAGGTAACCGGCAAACCAGCCAGCGAAACACCACAGCTCTGGGCCTTGTACAAAGAGGTACAGGATTACTACGACAAAGGCATGCGGGTACCGGATGATGTAACGCTTTTGCTATGTGATGATAACTGGGGCAACATTCGTAAGCTGCCAAAGCTGAATGAACCGAAGCGTTCTGGTGGTTATGGCATTTATTATCATTTTGATTATGTGGGCGGGCCAAGGAACTACAAGTGGCTTAACACAAACAACCTGGCAAGAGTGTGGGAGCAGATGCACCTGGCCTATGAATACGGGGTTGATAAAATCTGGATCGTGAATGTGGGTGATATCAAGCCGATGGAGCTGCCAACTTCTTTCTTTTTAGATTATGCCTGGGACCCTTTGGTGTGGAATGAAAATAACCTGAGAAGCTACTACACAAAATGGGCTTCACAGCAGTTTGGTGAGAAGTATGCGAAGGAAATTGGTGATGTTCTCAGAAAGTATTCGCAGATGAGTGCAAGGCGGAAGCCGGAGTTGGTGAATGCGGATACGTATAGCCTTCATAATGATGATGAAGCAGGTAGGGTTTTAAACGAATGGACTGAGCTATTGGGCCAGGCCGACAGGCTTTATTTACAACTGCCGAAAGAGGATAAAGATGCTTTCTTCCAGCTTGTACTGCACCCTGTAAAAGCATTGGCAAATTTGCATCACCTGTACGCTGCCGTAGCAAAGAACAGGTATTACACAAAGAAGGATGATCCGGCAGCAAATAGAGCCGCCGATGCTGCAAAGAATTACTACCAGCAAGACTCGCTGATCACCAATGAATATCATACCATCGCCAATGGAAAATGGAAACATATGATGAGCCAGACGCATATTGGTTATACCTACTGGCAACAACCGGAAGCGAATAAAATGCCTGATGTAAAATATGTAACCAACGGAAGCGAGTCACTACCCGCTGAGAAGGTCCTGCTGCTATCGGCAAAGGATCAAATTCCCACCGATGCAAAAGGCAATACTTTTTACGAAGAACAAAGTATCGTTTCAATAGAAGCAGGCCACTGGACAAATTCAATCAATACAAAAAACGTTCAATGGAAAGTCATACCTGATATTGGCAGAACCGGTTCTGGCATCGCCACCTTTCCGGTAACGGCATCCACAAAGCTGACTGCATCCAGTCCGCATGTAGCCTACGAGTTTTACAGCTATAGTTCCGGCAAAGCAACAATTAATCTCTACTTCTCTCCTACCCTTAATATTCATAATAATGAAGGATTGCAATTCGCTGTTTCTATTGATGATGAGCCGCCAGCGATTATCACATTAAACAAAGAAGACAAAGACAATAAAACATGGGAAAGCTGGGTAGCGGCTAATATCATTATTAAAAAATCGGAACACCGGA
This sequence comes from Flavisolibacter sp., assembly GCA_036388115.1. Lineage (GTDB taxonomy): Bacteria > Bacteroidota > Bacteroidia > Chitinophagales > Chitinophagaceae > Flavisolibacter. The sequence goes on along the minus strand of DASVSM010000637.1, from coordinate 1,985 downwards.
TTTCAAAACCAGGTAAGCATACGGTGAAGTACTGGGCCGTTTCACCGGCGGTGATATTACAAAAGCTGGTGATTGATTTTGGCGGGATGAAACCCTCCTATTTAGGACCACCTGAAACGTTGCGCAAATAAGTTTTCATCTTAACAATACAACTAACATTCAACCATGAAAGTTTTTATAAACCCATCGCTCTATCTCGCAACTGCTATCTCCTTAGCAACATTCATCGGCTGCAGCGAAATGAAGTCGGCACAGAAAATACAGACCGCATCCAGGACAGACAGTGGCGGAAAAAGCTACATTTCGCAACCGCTGGTTTCGCACATTTATACCGCCGATCCTTCTGCGCATGTGTTCAACGGCCGCATCTATGTTTATCCATCGCACGATACCGCTACCGGCACACCGGAAGATGACCTGGGAACCCATTTCAATATGATGGATTATCATATTCTCTCCATGGATTCAGTTGGTGGAAAAGTAACCGATCATGGTGTTGCCTTAGACATCAAAAATATTCCCTGGGCAGGACGGCAGCTATGGGCGCCGGATGCTGCTTTTGCTAACAATACCTACTATCTCTATTTCCCTGTAAAGAACAAACAAGACGTCTTTCAAATTGGTGTTGCTACCAGCAATAAACCTGAAGGGCCTTTTGTAGCAGAGAGCGAACCGATCAAAGGAAGTTACAGCATCGATCCCGCTGTATTTAAAGATGATGACGGCACACACTACATGTACTTCGGCGGCATCTGGGGCGGGCAGTTGCAGCGGTGGAATAACAATCAATATGATTCGACAAAGGGAAACAGAAAAGCTGATGAAACGGCTATTCTTCCCCGCATGGCTAAACTGACGGCCGATATGAAAAGCTTTGCAGAACCTGTGAAAGAAGTACGGCTTATTGATGAAAAAGGAAACCTTTTCAAAGAAGGTGATAATAGCAAACGCTTCTTTGAGGCAGCCTGGATGCACAAATACAATGGCAAATATTATTTCTCTTATTCAACCGGTGATACACACAATCTCTGTTATGCAATCGGCGACAGTCCGAATGGCCCTTTTACCTACAAAGGCGTTATACTGAACCCTGTTGAGGGCTGGACCAGCCATCATTCCATTATTCAGCAGAACGGCAAATGGTGGTTGTTCTATCACGATGTGCAGTTGTCAGGCAAAACACATTTGCGAAATGTAAAAGTGACGGAGCTGCGTTACAATCTGGATGGAACAATTCAAACAATTACGGCGCAGAAATAATACCATTCGTTCACGCAGAGGAAGTTGTTCCAGCGTAGACCCTTGAGGGCAGGTTTACGCCAATAGAAGAGAACCAAGAACCGAATCTAAGTAGGCCTGCTCAATAGATTTACAAAGCGTACAAGAGTGCGACGCAAGAGACGCTCAATAGTACCAATGGCCTCTGGTTCAAAAAAATAATCATCGATTCAATGAAATTCATTCTCACCTTTTTCCTTCTATTCACCCTGTTGCTGAAAACCACAGCGCAGGTAAAACTTCCGGCCCTGATAAGAGACAGCATGGTGTTGCAGCGGGATGCAAAGATCAATGTATGGGGCTGGGCAACTGCCGGAGAAAAAGTTTCCATCAGGTTCAATAATAAAACCTATAAAACAACAACGGGCAGCGATGGCAAATGGCAGGTTCAGTTAGCGCCATCAAAAGCAGGAGGACCTTTCACAATGAGCATTGATGCTAGCAATCACATCACATTAAAAGATGTACTGGTGGGCGATGTTTGGATTTGTTCCGGACAGTCGAATATGGTGCACCAGATGATCCTCCACAGGGAGCGTTACGAGAGTGACATTGCATCCGCGGCCTATCCGCAGATAAGGCATTTCTGGATTCCGACAGCCACCGATCTGCAAGGCCCACGCAATGACCTGCCCGGAGGGTTTTGGAAATCCGCAAACCCGCAGGACGTGTTACAATTTTCCGCGGTGGCTTATTTCTTCGCAAAA
>DASVSM010000636.1:0-3637 GCA_036388115.1 Flavisolibacter sp. | reverse complement strand
TCTGAAAATTTTGTTATGAGTCATTTGTTTATTAGAATTTGTTTTTAGAAAATATTATTTGTGTGCGGTGTTACCAGCCAATAAGCAGGATCACTCTCCCGCCTTGTATTGTTTGTACAGGTCAATCATCTCTTTTACCTGCTGTTCACCAAGGAGGCCGATTAAACGGTCGTTGTATAAGCGTTGCGTTACAGCAGTTAGCTTGTAGAGTGCTTCCCAGGTCCGAATCTGCAAGTCGTCTAGCAATGGCTGAATAGAACGGCCGCTGCCATCTTCCATGGAGTTCAGTTGTACCGCCAGGGCATCCAGGCTTTCACCGGTAGCACGCAGCTTTTGGTAGTGCTGATTCCACCAGCTATAGGTAGCCAGATACTCTTCGCCGAACGCCTGATTTCTTTGAACCCCGTATTTCCTGCAAAGTGCGATGGCTTTGTCGGGATCGGCAGTTTCGTGTGTAAAGCCTGCCAGGAGAATTTTTTTCTTCGGAAGATTTTCCAGGTCACTATTGAATCTTTTATGAATGGCTTCAAGGTTTTGGTTTGTACTTCCAAACTTCAGTACATAGTTTTCAGCGGTTGAGAAAAACTCTTGCCAATCAAAGCCGGCTTCCAGTGTTTTCAGCTGCTGATATATTTTCTGTGCTGCAGGCGATTTCCCAGCAGGACTTTCAAAAGCCCACATGGGTCTGCCACCACCTACCGGCAGTCGGTGCGTCATTTGCAGCCGGAAGAAATCAAATTGCACAGCACTGGAAAGGCCTTTTGCGCCCAGCCTCACATTGGTCATCATTGATTGTTCGGCTGCTGTGAGTTTTAGCAAGCCTGCATTGGCTGTTGCTTTTTGGAATCTTTCATAAACAGGTTGGTACAATACCTTGATCTGTTTATCGATTGTGGCAAATGCGCCGGAAATATTTTTTTCAACAACATCGTTGGTTATGTTTTCTGCCATCATCTCCTTCAGCGAAGGTTTAGGAAGGGGCATTGTCTGGATGAATTTGCTAAGAGCAACAGGCGCCTGCTCCTGGGCATAAACATTCGCTGCTGTCAGCAAGAAGACTGCTGACATTATTAAAATGGTCCGCATGAAGTGTAATTAATGGAGTGACTTTATTTTGATTCTTCAGCCACGCGTTTCCTTGTAAAAAGCAGTGGCCTTGTGTTGCGATGATGATCGTTACAGTTTAATGAGCTCTACTCTCCTGTTCTGCGCCTTTCCTTCTTTGGTTGTATTGGCGCTAACTGGTTTTGATTCGCCAAAGCCATCCGTTTGCATACGGTTTTCTTCTATTCCAAAATCTTTTACGAGAGCCTGTTTAACGGCGGCAGCACGGCGCTTTGAGAGATCGAGGTTTTTTGTATCATCGCCGTCGCTATCGGTATGTCCAAGGATCTTTATTGCAACAGCTGGATTTTCTTTCAATACGCTTGCAATTTCTTTCAGCACGCCTGCTGATTCAGGTTTAATCTTATCGGAAGCGACATCGAACAAGATGCCATGTGTTACCAGTTTTCCTTCCGTGATCAATTTGCTGCGCACATCCGGTGTTCCCTGTGCCACTTTAATATTCGACACATAAACACCGACGTTCTCCTCCTCACTGTTATCAGCCGTCCAGAAACCAATATGGTTAAAAACAGCCTGTGGAGAAATGGCTTGTGGTATGTCGTAGACTTTGTCTCCATTGATCCATAGGCGCAGGCGCTGCTTTTGCACCCACATGGCAATATGAAAAGGCTTTCTGTAATTCTCACTGAACTTTTTAAGTTCTTTGTTGCCGCCTTCAAAATACATTGACCCATCCTTAGAGCTCTGGATATAGATGGTAGAACGGTCCTCGTATGCAGGTTGAACGATGATGCCCAACTTACTAATGGCATTTTCATTTTGCGTATACAATCTTCCGCTCTCTTCGCCTTGCTCAAGTCCCAACAATAGCATTTCAAACTTTGGGAACGCTGGTCCAAAACTTTGCTCTTCGGAGTTGACGAAGGTTAACAGCATATCAAATTCTACTGTGAAATTCTCCGGCAGTTTTTTTGTTTCCGGCGAAACAAACTGCCCGATAAACATGCGCATCCACTTATTCGGTAAACCTTTGATGGTAACAGCCTCGCCCCTATTGCTGGTTGCCCATTTCAACGGGAACTCTCCAATGACATCCTGCGAAAAGTCTTCTGCATACATAATGTTCTCACCCGGTACAAAATCGTAGCGGGAATAGCTCTGGAATGAAGTAGCGGCGGGGACTGCAGCGTCTTCTTTTTTTATCTCCTTGTTTCCCGTTTCAGTGCTCTTTGTTTTTGCTTTTTTCCCTTCTATGCCAGCCTCCGCTTCATCCAGTCCTTTGTCAATGCCTTCATCAATTTTTTCTTCGGCCCGTTGTTCTGCTTTTTCTTTTAGCTTTTGTTTGGCCCGGTTAAGAATGCCTCCCTGGCCGAAAACGCTGAGAGAGGTAATAAGAAGCAATAGTGTTAGTACACGTTTCATAACAGATAGTTTAAGCGCCATGGTTGTTGTTGGCTGTGCAAAGAAACCATCCTGAAAAGGGGAAACGTTCAGGGAGAGTAACGAGATTAAGATTTACGTAGTAGTACTTAGATGCCTGTTCGAGATCCTGAGAACGCATGAAACAGGCCTCATTTCACTGGCCTGATAGTAGGTTATCAGGAGAGAGGATATTGTCGCTAAATAGCCTAACCCAATAACACAATATCTGGTTACCAAACTGAAAATGGTATGATACTGACCGGAACATTCTACCAATGTCCACACCTTTGTTTGGTTGCCGGGTTAGAAAGATGTTTTGGGCTGAACACCGACAGCAAGTTTTTGAAACGCGGAAGAGTTGCCTGTATTTTTCAAATCAAACTACAGCCTCGGTCAGTTCAAACTGCATGATTGCTTCGGCCACCACGTTTTTATAGTCAACAAACCTGGCGTTGCTAAATGCAGGCAAATTTACAGTTGAGAGAAATGTTCCCGGTGCGGCAATCAATGTTGTTGTGGCATCTCTCTCGGGTAAATAGTCTGCTATTTTTTTTACCGTCTGCGCTTTACTTCCGCTTATGTATGTTACGGCCAGGTGAGGCCGCGTTTTGGTCATCATTGCCTGTATATTTTTTGAGGGAATATCAGTTCCAAAATACAGTGTTTTAAAGCCTGCCTTTTGCAAATGATAATGCACATACAAAAGTAAAAGGTCAAAGTGTTCACCCTGCGGGAGAAACAAAACAACTGATTCAGATTGTGCGTGGTAGGAATAGGTACGTTCAATGCCAAGCATTAATTTTTTCCGAATGGCGGTCACAATAAAATGATATTCGATAGCAGAACGGCCTTTGTAGGAAAACAATCCCAACCGTTCTATAAAGGGGAGAATAATTTCATCAATGGTTCGACCGATACCCCACTCTTTAACTGCTTCGTTTAACAGCAGTTCAAATCTTTCGAAGTCAAGCGAGAAGGTGCAAACGATGAGCTGGTTTATCCGATACTCCTGTTGCAAGCCGGGGTCTCTCAACTGCTGAATCCTGCTTTGTAATTCGGCCTTGTCTAAGTAGGCAAGCGTTGATACTCGATTGCCTATGCGATTAAGCAATGAAAAGTCGAGCAGGTATGCTAAATCGTCAATTGT
>DASVSM010000635.1:0-1654 GCA_036388115.1 Flavisolibacter sp. | reverse complement strand
AGATTTTGAAAAACAACTGCAAAAAGCCAAAAAGGAAAATGCATTTTTTGCCAAGCTTTCCTTCACTAACAAAAAAGAATACGTGGAGTGGATCATCAATGCAAAGAGGGAGGACACGAGAGCTGCAAGAGTGAAGGAGTCAGTAGAACGGTTGGCAAAAGGCTGGAAGAACCCTGCAAACCGTTAAGCTTACCTGCTTGCAAAGCTTTTCTCTCCTTCGTTATTTTCTTCCACGCAATAAGCACCTAAAAAATAACGGTGAATGGAAGACGCATACAAACTCACGAGGTCGTTATACCATTGCCTGTCGTCAGCAAATCTGTATTCGGCCGGCTTTTTATAGCCTGGAAATTCCACCGTTAATATTCGCATTGCCGGACGGCGGTAATTTGTTTGTTCGTCGCAAACGCCGGTTGAAGCCCAGCTACCTAACGATACACCGTTGATCTTTCCTTTTGTATTGGCACCTACAAGGTTGCGTTTTTGTTTTTCGCCGCGGGCAACCGGCTTTGGATCGAGATGATACAAAGCTGTCGGGCCTGTCTTTATTTTATTGCCATAAACATTACCGCCTTTTTCGTCGACGTACTTTGCCATTGTAACAGCCAGCAAACTATCCGATGCATATCCCAGCGCATTACCATCGCAATCGGTCCGGGGATCAGCATATATCCCGGCCTTTCCATAATCCCTGATGGCGTGCAGGTTTACAATTCTATCCGGCTGGTAAGCCTGTAATAACTGAAGCAGTAGCTGGTTTTCTTTTTCAATTACCCGTCCGTATGCGTCCACAGGATTGTTTAAACGGAAAGGGGTACCTAACGAAGGCAATTGCCGGTTGGGATCAATGGCCTCATCATGTGTATAACGGCCGGTATTTTTTACCACACGATCATGTTTGCACGCTTCTGCAGTAGCGGCATTGTCGGGAAATAACGATGGAATAATGATGACGGAATAATATGGCTTCTCTCCTTTTGATAACTGGCCGATGAGACGTTTAGCAACTTCCACGGAGGATAATTCGGAACCGTGCACGCCGCCTATGACCAATGCTTTTTTACTGCTTGTACCGGGAAAATAATATGCTTCGATCGCCTTTTTTTTCTGTGAGTATCCCAATATCTTTTTTGTTGCTTTTCCCGCGGATAGCATAACTGCCAGGTTGAAGCCCGCAAATTCATTTTTGATAAGGGAGGGAGACGCATCGGTTAAGGATGGAGCAGCTACACTGTCATGGTGAAATGTGGATGAATAGAGAAAGGCCAGATCCTTGTCTTGCCCAAACGCAAGAAAAGTTGTGAACATAGAAATGGCTGTAAGGAACTTTCTCATAACAGTTGTTTCGTAAAATTAAGGAACCACGTCTTGTTTTAAAACCGGGTGGTGAACGAATTGCACCAAACTGCAGATGAACATTATTTCTTTAACGTATCAACTGTCATAAAACAGGGCTGTTGTTCGTTATTTTTAGCAACCAAAATACGTGTATTGAAAAGGCTTGTCTTTCTTTTTGGCACTTTGCTTCAAATTGGTTTTGCATCAGCACAAAACAGCCCCGCCGCCCCTTTGCCCGAATCGCAGATCGATATCCCCATTCAAATTAACCTGAAACCCATTTTCGCATTCGCTGATAAAAGTGTGGCCACCGTTT
>DASVSM010000634.1:0-3137 GCA_036388115.1 Flavisolibacter sp. | reverse complement strand
TGATCTATAGCGAAGCCGGAAAATCGAAAATTATATCACCGGGAATGGCATTAACAGCCGTTTCCAGTATCGGATTCCTGGGCTTCTTGTTTGGTCCTCCCTTGATTGGTGTTATTGCGGGAGCTTTCAGTTTGCGGATCGCATTTATTCTGGTGGCCGTTATGGGTATTCTTGTTAGTGTTGTAGTACAGCTAACAAGCCAAAAACAAATTCGTGGATAATTGCTTTCCTGCTATTTCCCTGGAACATTGATCAGGTGGACATTACTTGTGCTGATTCCGGGTCTACAGAACTGGCCACCGGAAAAATGCTTGCCACCGTTCAGTGGTAAACAGAAAGCGCACTGGCAAAAAAATGAGGCCGCTCTAAATTTTCGTTTCTGACACCGGCTTTCATGGCGCTGAATGAAAGCCGGTATTTTGAAGATACTTAGTCAAAATACGCTGTACTCTCCTCTTTTACTTTTTGATACACCAGCTCGATCTGGCTTTTCAGAATTCTATTCTCCGATAATTGTGGCAGGCCACTAACCGGAAAATATTTTACATCCAATACATCATGTCCTTTCTGCAGGATAAATGAGACAGGCTTACATAGAAAGACCATTTTATAAACATATTCCGGCTGCGGCGGATGGTTATGTTTCGATTTATCGAAGACTGCCAATAGTCTTTCAGGTATCACATCAAGCCCTGTTTCTTCTTTGCATTCTTTGATAATTGTTTCTTTTGGGCTGTAACCAATATCGGCCCAGCCGCCAGGTAACGACCATCGTTTATCTGCACCTTCTTTTACCAATAAAACTTCCTTCTCCGGGGAGAGAATCAAACCCCGTATATCCACTTTAGCGGTGGGGTAGTCTTTGGCAAGAGGGAATGCCTCCCGCAGTAATTCCATCGGGTGCTGACTTAAATCATTCAATAAGCGCAAACTGATCTCCGCAATGGCCAGGTATCGCTCCCGGTCGTATTCATTTGTGCAGTAAAGCAGCCCCACATCAGCAATTGATTTCAGTTGCACTGCTTCCTCTAACAAATTTTTGCCATTCATGAAAATGTCGATGTTTATAAATGATGAAATAAAGGTAGCCGGAACAACATTAAACATTAAACATTAGACATCAGACATTCAACTTCAACCGACAATTGAAACTAAGATATTACCATAAAAGCAGGAAGCTTGCAGGTTCAGAAGATTTAGATTAGCTTCGCCGCTCGCCATTTCCTAAAAGTAAACCGTCCATCCATTTCCTAAAATACCATCAGTCAATTAAAAGAAAAGGAAATGAAATCAACACCACTCTATGAACTCTTGGTAGCGCTCCGCGGCCGTTCAAAAATCTTTCAATCCATTGTTATCGGGTCTTTTACGGCATCAATTTTTGTAATAGCTATTTGCGGCAGTCAATTGCTAAAAACACCGGGTAGTGAATCGTTACAAAGCAGCAAAATCCAGCACAGGACATCTGCCATGCCAATGGCGTCAATCAGCCAGAGATAATAAGCCACCAAAACCAGCTCCCTCCCGGATAATTGTTTAATCAATTGCCATAGACGTGAATAAGCAACTTCAAATACGCCGTAGCTTTAGCGCCAATGAACGATCATGTAATCAACTGGGGTATTATTGGCTGCGGTAATGTTACCGAAGTGAAAAGCGGGCCGGCCTTTCAAAAAGTTGCGGCTTCCGGATTGGTTGCCGTTATGCGCCGCAACGGTGCAAAAGCAAAAGACTATGCAGAGCGGCATGGTGTTCCTAAATGGTATAGCAACGCCGACGAATTGATCAATGATCCGGACGTGAACGCCATTTACGTGGCAACGCCCCCTCTCTCCCACGAAGAGTATGCCATCAGGGCACTGGTTGCAGGAAAACCCGTTTACGTGGAGAAGCCCATGACAATAAACGCTTTAGCCGCAGAACGGATTCTGCAAGCATCGCAGGAAGCGGGAGTTAAACTTTGTGTGGCGCATTACCGCCGGCAGCAGCCACTATTTTTAAAGATCAAAGAATGGCTGGATACGGATGCAATTGGCGATGTACAAGTAGTGAATCTCCAGTTTTTTCAGCCTCATAACTCCGATGTCATTGCTTCCACGGAAGCAGCTTGGCGGCTTGATCCAGCCCTTTCAGGTGGCGGTTTGTTTCATGATCTTGCGCCGCACCAACTGGACCTGATGCTGTATTTTTTTGGAAAACCCAAAACGGTTTCCGGCCTCTCTTTGAATACGGCAGGACTGTATAGTGCCGACGATACCACCAGCGGACAAATTGTTTTTGAAAGTGGTGTTGTCTTCAATGGTATCTGGTGCTTTACGCTTCCGGCAAAAAGAGATCATTGCGAAATCATCGGCACAAGGGGCATCATTCGTTTTAGCGTGTTCGATCATCAGCCGGTGCAACTGATTAAAGATGGAAAAGATGAGTCTTTTGCCTTTGAAAAGTTGCCGCATGTACAGCAGCCGATGATAGCCAAAGTGGTGGAGTATTTCCTGGGTCAATCGCACAATCCATGCAGCGCAGAAGAAGGTTTGGAGGTGATGAAAATGATTGATGCGTTCACACGTTGAGAGATCAGCAGCATTAAATAATTCAATCATCGTACAGATCGAAATTGTAGAAAAAGAATCTGATGCCATTTAATGACCCTCTACAATTTGTTCAGGCCTTTTCAATCAAAGCTGACAATCATACAACTAACAGGTTTATTCACATATCCCCTTTTCCCTGTTAGTTAAGAGTAGATAATTCGTGGAAAAGTCCTGACCCGGTTTAGAATCAATCGATTAGTACCAGCAACGCTACATCACACTTTTCATTGGCATAATCTTCATCATCACTGTTGTATGCCACTGCGAAAATCAAAAAATACGGCAACCGGACGTTCCACCAACTCACGGAAACTACGTACAACCTTACCTGGAAAGAAAGCTGGCAGGAAAGAAGAGGAAATTAGCATTGACATAAAACGGCAAAAAGATTTACAATGGACCGTAGAGCAGGTCCGGCGTGACTTTCAGCATAAGAAAAGATCGCTGATGCCGGTTGAAGCCAAACCGATGCTGGCGTCCGTTATTGACGAACCTTTCAACGATGAAAACTGGCAATTCGAAATAAAATGGGATGGCTACCGTGCA